>DASWBF010000292.1:0-1554 GCA_036390735.1 Mycobacterium sp.
CAGCTGGCCGATGAGTTCCCCGACGGGGTCTGGGTTTTCGAACTGGCCGCGGTGGCCGATCCGGCGGCGGTGCCCGATGCAGTCGCGGCGGTGCTGGGCATCACCCAGCAGCCGGGCAAGAGCGCAAGCGACAGCGTGGCCGCCGCGCTGGAGGGCAGGATCCGGTTACTGGTGATCGACAACTGCGAGCACGTGCGCGACGCCGCCGCGGATCTGATCGAGGCCATCCTGGCGCACTCGGCGACGGTGAGGATTTTGGCCACCAGCCGCGAAGGATTGGGGGTCGCCGACGAGCAACTGTGGCTGGTGCCCTCGCTGGATGTCGGCGCGGGCATCGACTCCGCCGCGGTGGAACTGTTTGTTGAACGCGCCCGTAGCGTGGCCTCGCGCTTCTCGATGGGCAGCAGCGACGAGGCGGCCGCGGTGGTGGAGATCTGTCGCCGCCTGGATGGGATCCCGTTGGCCATCGAGCTGGCGGCTTCACGCATGGCATCGATGACCGCCAGCGAGGTGCGGGATCGTCTCGATGTCGATTCCGCCTGCTGGTCGGGTCCCGGCGTGGCCTGGCACGCCACCAGACGCTGCGCCACGCGGTGGCGTGGTCCTACAACCACCTCGATGACGCGGAGAAGACACTGCTGGACCGTTGTTCGGTTTTCGCCGGCGGATTCGACCTCCACAGCGCGTGCGCGGTAGCAGGATCCGATGCTGTCGACGACTTCGCGGTGCTGGATCTGCTGGACGCGCTGGTGCGCAAGTCGCTGCTGGTCGCCGACCGGTCCTCCGGGCGGACCCGGTTCTCGATGCTGGAGACGATCCGCCAGTTCGCCGAGGAACAACTCGCCGCCGCCGGGGCGGCGGAAGAGGTTCGGGCGGCGCATGCCCGCCACTTTGCCGGCCGCGAAGCAGACATCCTTGCGCTGTGGGACAGCCCACGGCAGCGGGGGGCGTACGACTGGTTCACCGCCGAATTGGCCAATCTGCGCACCGCCTTCCGCTGGGCCGCCGACCAACGCAACCTCGATGTCGCCGCCACTATTGCGACGTACGCGGGTTTATTTGGAGTAATGGTCGGAAATTTCGAACCCGTTGCCTGGGCCGAAGAACTCATCGAGCCTGCCCGCACCGTCAATCATCCGCGGCTGACGTCCCTGTGTGCGATCGCGTCTCAGTGCTTCACGATCGGACGGATCGAGGAGGCTGTCGGCTACAGCGATGCCGGCCGGAAAGCGATGCGCAGTGGCCGCGACGAACTGCCGTTCGGCCTCGAGGTCTGGCTCGGCACCGCGTACATGGGCGTCGGCCAGGCCGAACTGTTCGTTGAGTTTTGCCGCGCCCAGCTAGCGTGCGGTCGCGACACTCATACCCTCACCAGGGCATACCTGGTCATGGCACTGGCGATCGTCGGGTCTAATGAGGAGGCAACGTCCGCCGCAAACGGTCTGATCGACGCCGCGGAGGCCACCGACAACCCTTATGCGTTGTCCTACGCGCTGCTCGCCTACGGCCTCGCCTGCCGCGACGCCGATCCCAACCGTGCGCGTGATGCTCTGC
>DASWBF010000293.1:0-4333 GCA_036390735.1 Mycobacterium sp.
GGCCCGCTGCCCCGCGGCGGTGTGCTCCAGCTTGGGGGGCAGCGGTTCGCCGATGAGAGTGGTGCGCGCCCCCAGATCGGCGGCCTCCTCGATGCGCCGGGCCGCATCCCGGCGATAGATCCGCAGCCGATCGGCCAGCACCTGCTGAAGCGAACCGCCCACCTGCTGCGTGGTGGCCTGCGCGAGCAGGTCATTGATCGGCTGATGCCGCAGCGCGGGCAGGATGCGCGCCAGCGTCTCGACGTTGTCCAGCCACGCCAGCCGCTGCGGTGTGCTCCACAACTCGGCGGGCTCATCGGCCTGGTCAGCCAGCGCCTTGAACGCGATCACCGCCTCATCCCACGCGATCGAACTCATGTTCGAATACTATCGCGGCCGGCGACAACATCTGACGCCAACACCAGACCCACCAAGCCACCTGGCGATTCACCCAAGTTATCCACAACCGCCAATTCATCCACAGCCTCATGTGGTCGAGCGGTCACCCAGCCGACATGTCAGACCCTGTCCATACCGTTCGAGGCATGACTAATTGGATTAACACCGTCAGCCGCGACCACGTAGAACAAGGTGTCCGCGGGCGCTTCACGCAAGCCAATCACGGCAAGCCATACATGCTGCGCGGATGGCTAAGGGTGACTGGGTCGTCTTCTACTCGCCCAAGACCGCACTCGACGGCGGCGAACCGCTTCAGGCGTTCACCGCCATCGGGCAGATCGTCGACGAGGAGCCGTACCAGGCCGAGACAACAACCGATGCCTGGCGCAGAAATGTCGACTTCCTGCCCGTGACTGAAACGCCGATCCGCCCGCTGATCGACGACTTGAACTTCATCGAAGACAAGAAGCGATGGGGCTACAAGTTCAGGTTCGGAGTGTTCAAGATCGACGACCATGACCTCGAGCTCATCCGGGAGGCCATAACCGGGTGACGGCGTACCGTCGCGACGGTGAGCAACCTGGATACTGCGCCGGTCGAAGAGACCTGTTCGGCATCTCCCCAGCCCGGTATCGAGGTGCTCGCCGCCCGTGACGTGCCGTTGGGTGGGCCGCGCGCGATGCGTGTTCGCAGGACACTCCCGCAACGGCAGCGCTCGCTTGTCGGCGCATGGTGCTTCGTCGACCACTACGGACCGCAGGACGTTCGTCGTGGCCCGGGGATGGTCGTGCCACCGCACCCGCACACCGGATTGCAAACGGTGAGTTGGCTTTTCGATGGCGAGATTGAGCATCGCGACAGTGGCGGCGTGCATGCTTCTGTTCATCCCGGTGAGCTGAACCTGATGACGGCCGGGGCGGGCATCTGTCACTCCGAGGTGTCGACGGCCGCGACGTCCGCGCTGCATGGCGTACAACTTTGGGTGGCCCTGCCAGAGTCAGATCGTGACACCAGACGAGGCTTCAATCACTTTGTGCCACAGCTAGTTTCACTGGATAGCACCAACCTGCACGTCTTCCTCGGCGAGCTACACGGTGTCCGGTCGCCAGTGCACACCTTCACTCCGCTGTTCGGTGCCCAGCTCGACCTAGATCCCAATGTCGAGACCGTGCTCGACATCGACCCGCATTTCGAACACGGAGTGCTGCTCGACCTGGGCGACGTCGAGGTCGCCGGCGTACCGGTCGACGTCGGTGAGCTCGCATGCCAGAGCGCCGGCCCGAGCACACTAAACATCAGGAACACCGGGTCGTCGCCCGCCCGGGTCATGTTGTTGGGCGGTACGCCCTTCACTGAGGATCTGGTGATGTGGTGGAACTTCGTCGGCCGCAGCCATGACGACATCGCTTCCTACCGCGAATTGTGGGAATCCGAACACGACCGCTTCGGCGCGGTAGAGGGCTACGTCGGCACGCCCGCGCGGCTGCCCGCCCCTCCCCTGCCGACCACACGACTGAGGCCGCGCCCCGCCCCGGGCAGAAAGGACGAGCGATGACCACCGACACGACCAGTGCCGAAACCACCGTGACCCAGGAAACCGACCGCTTCACGATCAGTGTCGAGGGGCGGCCCGTCGGGTTCACGGAATTCGCCGACCGTGACGGCCAGCGCGTCTTCCCCCACACCGAGGTTGACGACGAGTTCGAAGGATGCGGCCTGGCGACGATCGTGGTGGCCGAGGCGTTGCAGGCGACCAAAGACGACGGTCTTCGGATCGTGCCGGTGTGCAAGCTCGTCGCCGCGTACGTCGAGAAGCACTCGGAGTTCAGCGGCGTCGTGGATCCGCCGACGCCCGACATCGAGGAGTGGCTCCGAACCGCGAGCTGAGCGCAGCGACGTCATCGGTGCGTCATATTTCCGAACGTAAGAACCCCCGCGCGAGGCCGCCGACCGCGATAGGTTGAGCCGACCTTCGTCGGGGAGGGGGGCTCGTGGCATCACATCGGCGTCTGCTATGGCTCGCCGTCGTGCTCGCGGGTTTGGGCGCGGCGCTGCTATTCGCCACCGGCACCGCCAACGCCAGTACAGGGTCGACCTCTGCCGATGGTTCCAGCAACCCGACGTCATCAGATTCGTCAACGACGACGTCCACACCGGACGACTCCGAGGCGTCGTCGGAAGATCCGGGCGACACCACCACACCAGCGGCTTCCACGATCAGCGTGGCCATCCGCCCGTCGTCGCTGTTGTCAGCCATCACGCGTGCCAGAGACGCTCGATTGTCGACGACGCAGCCGCAGTCAAGCCTGACGACTTCAAGGCGCGTGCCTTACACGACGCCAAGCGATGTGCCGCTTCGGCCTCCTTCGGCCAGGGTCTTCGACATCGACACCGCGACGCCGGCGCTGTCTTCGACCGCGCGGTCGAACGTGCGAACGACCCTGCTAACCCTCGCGAGCGACGCCATCGAGAAGACAGCGTCGCTGCAGTCAGAGCCGGCGATGCAGTCGGCTTCTCTCACACCGGCTGACTCCCCGCCGCAACAGCCCCTCCGCACTGCCGTCCTCGGCGTGCTGTCCAGTCTCGGGCTCTCACCCCGACCCGACCCTCCTGAGGCTGCGGCCGCTGTCGTGAGTCCCCTGATCGTCAAGGGTCAGCAGACCGACCAGACGATCGCCGAGGCGTCGCGGTCCGGGGCCGTGGTTCTGAACTCAACCTCCGAGGCGGCCACTGAACTCACCGCGTTGCTGCCGACGGTCACCACCGAGACAGCGGTGGACGGTGTCGTGGTCGGCCACTCGACACTCACGATCCCCTGCGGTCCCGGTTATGACGTTCCCGCGGACTGGTACTTCCCGACAGGTCCGGATCCGCCGCAAGGGGTGATCTGGCTGCAGCACGGTTTCCCGGCCCAAGGGCCGTGGTACAGCACGACCGCGGCGACGCTCGCGAAGGAAACCAACAGCATCGTTGTCGTACCCTCGATCACGTCGAATTTCCTTCAGTGCGACGGCTGTTGGCTCAACGGCGAGCCGATGGAACGCGCGGTCGCGTCGATGTTCGTCGACCGCACAGCACTCACCGCCAGCGCCAGCCACGCGGCCGGCCATCCCGTCACGCTGCCGGAGAAGTTCGTCCTGGTCGGGCACTCCGCCGGCGGCGGATTCGCCGTCGCCGTGGCCGGCTTCATCGCCGGCACCCCCGCAATCGCAGACCTAGCCGGGGTCGTCATGTTCGACGGCGTCGCGCTCAAAGACAACATGACAACCTCGCTGGCCAAGCTCCCCGACACCCTGCCCGTGTACCAGATCGCAGCGCCAAGCTACGTGTGGAACAACTTCGGCTCCGGCACCGCGCAGTTGGTGCAGGCGCGTCCCGGCCAGTTCACCGGCTTCCAGCTAGTCGGCGGCTCCCACGTCGACTCGATGCGCGGCGTCCCGATCATCGAATTCGCCGCACAGCTGCTCACCGGCTTCTCCCGTCCGGCGAACGTGCAGGCCGTTCAGACGCTCGCGGTGGGGTGGATCAACGACATGTACGCCGGCGTTCGCCACGACGGCATCTACGCCGACCCGGGACAGACGATCAAAATCGGCGGCGCCACCGCCATCGCGCTGCCGACACCGCCGACGTGGTTCACGCCGATCGAGACGCTGATCCGCAACTTCGTGCTGGCTGTGGAACGCATCCTGTTCAACCTCATCGCCGCATGACCGCAGGCGCGCGTTAACGTGACGCGCGATGGTGACACCAGACGCGTTCTTCAATCGCGACGGCGAGGCTTTCGTTCCCACGCCGTTGGCCCAGGGCCCGTGGGGCAGCACCGTCAGCGGCAACCGGGTCGGCGGCATTCTGGCGTGGGCGATAGAGCGCGAGGCGGACGACCACGAACTACAGCCTGCTCGCCTGACGGTTGACCTTCTGCGCGCGACGGCCATGGCGCCGGTCCGGGTGC
>DASWBF010000294.1:0-3580 GCA_036390735.1 Mycobacterium sp.
GTCCGGTCGGAGACCCGATGCCCCGCCGCGGTCAGCGCGCCGGCCAGGTTCCGCGTCGACTTCGTGGTCCACACCAACCGCGACATCGGATCACCACGAGTCTCCGGATCCACCAACGCTTTCAGCTCGGACATCAGCTCCGGATCGGACTCGGTCAGCTTCTTGCGGCCACCGCCGGGCACATGCACCCGCGCCGCCGGCTCCGGCAACCCGTCGAGCTCCCGCACTCCCCGCGCGACGGTGTCGGGATGAACGCCGGTCGCCGCGGCGATCGCCTTGATTCCACCCCGCCCGAGCCGTTGGGCCTCCACCCCCAACAGCAGACGCCGCTGCCGCTCATCCAGGTGCGGGCGCAGCGCCGTGTACCTCGACGCCGCCGAGTCCGCGACTCCCGCCATGCCGGTCATTATCACAACCGTAGCGGGCGCGGCAGCGAAAACCTAGATTATTTTGCCGCGCGTCCTTAGCTTAGAGCGTGCGTTGCAGTATGACGTTTCCGTCGTCCACGGAAATCACTTGCACCGCCGCGATCTGATCGATCGACATGGCGGTGCTCCCGCCGGGTGACGCGGTCACACCGGTCAGCGAAAACCAGGTGGCCAGTTGGCTCTGGCTACCGTCGCGGCCGACGACCACCATCGCCAGTTGGTCTAGAGCCTCTCCCTCGTGCTCGTGCGCTGCGTTCTCCGACTCCGGCCCGTAGGTGCAGTTCATGTCGATCTGCGTACCCCATTGATGGCTGCTGAGGGTGATCGTTGCGCTCAGCGTCGTCGGTGTCAGAGGTGCCATGACCAGCGCCGACGAACTCGCCTGCGGCGCTGGCTGAGGCGCAGGCACGGCAGGGTTGGAGCGCCACGCGACGAACACCCCGGCGACCAGCACCACGGCGGCCGCGGCGCCCACCGCCCAGGTCAGCACCCGCGACCGGCGACGTCGCCACCTCACCTTGTCCAGCAGCGACGTCAGCAATTCGGGCCGCGGCGGCGGAGGTGCGCTCGCCGACTGGCCGTGTTCGTCGATCGCGGCGACGTCGTCGCTGTCGAGCCGGGACAGCAGCGCGGGCATTCCGCTGATCTCGGCGACCGCCTGCCGGCACGGCTTGCAGGCGCCCATGTGCGATTCGAACTCGCGCCGCTCCGCCGGCGACAGTGAGCCGAGCACGTATGCGGCGTCCCACATCGCGTATTCGTGCGTGTCGACGGCCGCGCCGTGCGGGCGGCCGGCGGGAGTCGCACCTGACCCTGGCTGGCTCATCGCGTCACCCCCATTTCCTGCATTGTCAGCCGCAATGCGCGTATCGCATAGTGCAGCCGAGATTTCACGGTGCCCTCGGCGATGTCCAAATCGGCCGCGATCTGCGCGGTTGACCACCCGAGATAGTACGACCGGCGGATCACAGCGCGGTGATCGGCGGACAGTTGGGCCATCGCGTCGCCGATCAGCAGCCGGTCCAGCGCCGAGTCGACCTCGTTGGGCGCGGTGTCCTCGGGGGCGGTCTCCAGCGTGCCGACCTCGTTGCGGAACCGTGCGCTTCGTCGTTCGTCGATGATCATGTTGCGGGCGACCGTGAACAGCCACGCGCGCGCCGAGCGATCGCCGTCGCCGACGACGTCGGGATGCTGCCAGGCCCGCAGCAGCGTTTCCTGCACGACGTCCTCCGATCGGGCCCGGTCACCGGTGAGCCGCATCGCATAGCGCCACAACGCAGCGGCGTGCTCGTCGTACAGCACCCGCATCAGCGCCGTTTCCGGAGCCTCCATCACCGACCTCCCGGTGGTGACACGGATTAATTGACCCGATGGTTCATTTCGGTTGTCACGTCATCTGCTCTTCGGGCAAGCGGCTCATCGCTGCCTTCTGCTCTTCGCGCAAGCGGCTCATCGCTGCCTTCTGCTCTTCGCGCAAGCGGCTCATCGCCCAGCGGTCAGGATGCGAGGCCCGTCGTCGGTCGCCGCCACGGTGTGCTCCCAGTGTGCCGCACGAGAGCCGTCCGCGGTGACGACCGTCCACTGGTCGTCGAGGACCGTGGTCTTCGTCGTCCCGAGGGTGAGCATGGGTTCGATGGCCAGAACAGAACCCGACGCCAGCAACGGTCCGCGACCCGGCAAGCCTTCGTTCGGCAGGAACGGGTCCATGTGCATCCGCCGGCCGATACCGTGCCCGCCGTAGCCTTCGACGATCCCGAACGACCGGTCATAGCGCGCCTCGGCGGCGTGGGTGGCCTCCTCGATCGCGTGCGAGACGTCGGTGAGCCGGTTACCGGGCACCATCGCCGCGATCCCGGCCTCCAGCGACTCCTTGGTTGCCCGCGACAGCGCCTCGTCGACCGGTATCAGTGCACCGACACCGAACGTGACCGCGGCGTCGCCGTGCCAACCGTCGACGATCGCACCGCAGTCGATCGACACCAGATCGCCGGTCACCAGAACTTCGGCGGCCGATGGGATGCCGTGCACCACACGGTCGTTGACGGACGCGCAGATCGTCGCCGGGTAGTCGTGGTAGCCGAGGAACGACGGCGTGCCGCCGCCGTCGCGAATCACCGACCGGGCGATCTGGTCGAGGTCGTGCGTCGATACGCCCGGCTGAGCGGCTTTCTGCACGGCGCGCAACGCCGCTGCCACCAGCGCCCCGGCGGCGGCCATCGCGTCGAGTTCACCGGCGCTGCGCTGCGGAACCACCTTGCGGTGGCGCAGCCCGGGCAGGGCGATCACGTCAGCGGCTCCGTCAAGGACGACCTATCGGCCGAGGGCGCGCAATGCGCGAGCGAATACCTCGTCCATCGACCCGACCGCGTCGACGGTCTTCACGGTGCCGTCGTAGTACTCCAGCAGCGGAGCCGTTTCGTCGCGGTACACCTTCATCCGGTTGTGGATGACCTCTTCGGTGTCGTCGGCGCGGCCGCGGTCCTTGAGCCGCGTGAGCAGTTCCTGCTCGCTCACCCGGAACTCCAGCACTGCGTCCAGCTTGGTGTCGCGGGCGGCCAGCATCCGGGTCAGCGCCTCGGCCTGCTCAACCGAGCGGGGGTAGCCGTCGAGGATGAAGCCGTCGGCCGCATCGGGTTCGTCGAGTCGCTTGTCCACCAGCGCGTTGGTCAGCTCAGAGGGCACAAGGTCGCCGGCGTCGAGATAGCGCTTGGCCTCCAGGCCGAGTTCCGTGCCGTCGTTGATGTTGCTGCGAAAGAGGTCGCCGGTGGAGATCTGCGGGGTTCCGAGCTTCTCGGCCAGCTTCACCGCCTGCGTGCCTTTACCGGCGCCTGGCGGGCCGAGCAGAACGACTCTCACTTCAGGAACCCTTCATAGTTGCGCTGCATGAGCTGGGACTCGATCTGTTTGACCGTATCCAATCCCACGCCGATCAGAATCAGAACCGCAGTGCCGCCGAACGGCAAGTTCTGGGCACCGCCGGTGTTGCCGATCTCAAGGAAAAGGTTCGGCAAGACCGCGATGACGCCGAGGTAGATCGAACCGGGCAGGGTGATCCGGTTCAGCACATAGCGCAGGTAGTCGGCAGTCGGGCGGCCCGGCCGGATGCCGGGGATGAACCCGCCGAACTTCTTCATCTCGTCGGCCCGCTCGTC
>DASWBF010000295.1:0-8450 GCA_036390735.1 Mycobacterium sp.
TGACGTCCTTCTCTACGTCGATGCCTGGCAGTTCGACGCGGATCACCGCGTCTTCGCCGTCCTTGACGACCTCGGCCGCCGGCTTGAACGACCAGTCGTTCGCCGTAGCGGGGCCGAGGAAATCGTTCACCCAATTGTCGAGACTCCAGGCGGGACGCGCCCAGAGGGTCAGGTTGGTCATGTGTGTCTCCTCGATGTGGTTGGCCGGCCCGATGCCGTCCTTGCTACCAAGTAAAACTTGAGTCGACCACGCTAAAGTTCCAGCAGGCGTTCGCCCTGGGCGAACCCGTCAATCCACCCGTACCGCGTGTACGACCGTGAACGGGAGGTGCATGCGGTCATCGTCGAGCAGCGGCACGATCGCGGCGAACCGCTCGCGGGTTTTCTTCATCAGTTCGACTTGCTCCGGGGACATCTGCTGGCGCATCTGCTCAGGCAGATTGTTCGGATCCCCGGCCATCGAGCTGGTGTTCGCCAGGTACGTGGTCGGACCCAGAAAGTCGATCCGCCAGCCGTTGGCGGTCAGGGTGTCGCGGATATTCTCTTCCGGCACCGAGCCCACCGGGGCGATCACGCCGTTGACGTTCCCGTCAGAGAAGCAGAACAGATGCCAGCGCGCGCCGGGTTTCGTCGCGCGATGCAGGCCCGCGGCGTACGACTGCCGGCCGTCGTCGTCGAGGCAGTGGTACAGCGCGCTGTCGACGACAGTGTCGAACCGGCCGTCGTAACCGGTCAGGTTAGTGGCGTCGGCGACGTCGAACGTGACCCGGACACCGGCCTCAGCGGCTCGACGGCGGGCCCGCTCGATCGCGGCCGCCGACCCATCGAGTGCCGTCACCGAATGTCCACGGGAGGCAAGAAAGATCGCGTTGTCACCGAGCCCGCAGCCGATGTCGAGCACCTCGCCGGAGATGGCGCCGAGCGCTTCCAGTTCCATCAACCGTGGCTGTGCCTGCCCGACGTCCCACGGAATACCCGTAGGTGGCGGCGCGCCCTCGAAAGTGGGCTCACCGCGATAGAGCTTGTCGAACATCTCGGGATCAGGGCGAAAGGTCTGTGGACTCGTCACCTCAACGAACGTACGCCTCTCACCAGACGTCGCCAGATCGCCAGTCGCACACCAAATCTGCTGTCGGATCGAGTTCCGCGTCCACAGGTAGGACGAACACGGCTCCGTCGTCCTCCGGTGTCCGGGTCATCCCACGCGGAGCCAGCACCGACGTCGGACCCTTCCACTGGATCCAGCCTCGGTCGAGGTAGAGCTGGCGGGCTTCGGATGACAGACTGAGCGCGCCGAGCCGGTAGGCCCCGCGGATCACTTGCTCGACACCGTCCATCAATGCCGTGCCAAGACCTTGGCCGCGGCAGTCCTCCCGCACCGCGACGCCCTCCACGTACCCGGTGCGCAGCGGCGCCCCGCGATACAGCAGTCGGCGCAGGACCACGGCGGCATGAGCGATCAGTGCGCCGTGGTCGCAGATCAGCGCATGCATACCGCCGAGAGTGTGCTCCCAGTCGTCCTCGCTGAAATCGTCGTCGAAAACGTCGACCAGCAGTTGATGTGCGCTGTGCAGGGTCTCGCCGTCGAGATCGGCGGTGTGGATCAGGCGGGCCGTGTGTACCTGAGTGCGCACATGTTTGGGTCTACCACATTCATGTCAGGACCGGCGGCGCGGCTTGGACCAGTGGAAGCGGACCGTCTGCCCGGGCCGGATCTGGGCGATACGGTCGATGTCGGCGTCGGTGACCACACCTGCGACGGGATACCCGCCGGTCACCGGATGGTCCGGGCCGAGGATCACTGGTAACCCGTTGGGCGGCACCTGGATCGCGCCCCTGGTGGCCCCCTCGCTGGGGAGTTGCCGATCCGGCCAGCGGTGCTGCAGCGGTTTCCCGACCAGCCGCATGCCCACGCGGTCGCTGCGGTCTGATGCCACCCAGTCGGTGTGCACCAACGCGTCCGGATCGGTCAGCCAGTCGTCCCGCGGCCCCGGGACCACCGCGAGTTCGATCAGGTCGTCGGTGATCGAGGCGACGGGCGCCTGGTCGAGTTCGGGGAAGTCGGCGGTGTGGTCGCCGACCGGCAGCACGTTGCCGGGCTGCAGTGGCGCGGGGCGAGCGCCGACATCACGTCATAGCTGCGCGACCCGAGCACGGGCGTCACGTCGATCCCGCCACGCACCGCAAGGTAGGTACGCAGGCCCGAGTGCGGAGCACCCAGCGAGATCACCTGGCTGGCATGTGCGTAGTGAATGCTGTTGATCCCGAACGGAATTCCGTTGACGGCGGTGTCGGTGTCGGCGCCGGTGACGGCGATCGCGACGTCGCCGCCCCGGACCCGGGCCATCAGGCCGCCGAACATCACCTCGATCGTCGCGCGGTCGCCCGGATTGGCGACAAGCCGGTTGGCCAGCGTGTGGGAGCGTCGGTCGGCGGCGCCGGAGCGTGTCACGCCGATGTGCGCCAGCCCCGGACGGCCGAGGTCCTGGACCAAGGCAAGCGGCCCGGTTCGCATGATTTCGAGGGTGGTCGTCATCGGGACTCCCGGAATTGGACGGTCATGCCCGGCGTCAGCAGCGCCGGATCGGCGCGGTCGATCTCCCACAGAGTGGCATCCGTGCGCCCGATCAGCTGCCAGCCGCCCGGCGCCTCTCGGGGATATACGCCGCTGAATTCGCCTGCAAGCGCAACCGATCCGGCGGGCACGCGGGTCCGCGGCTCGTCGCGTCGCGGCACGTCGAGCCGCGGGTCCCCACCGACGAGACAGGCGAACCCGGGGACGAATCCGCCGAACGCCACCCGCCATGTCGCCCCGGTGTGCGCGGCGACGACTCCCGCGCGCCGAGTCCGGTGATGCGACCGACCTCGTCGAGATCCGCTCCGTCGTAGACGACATCGATCACGATGTCGGCGCTGCCGGGTGCGACGACGTCGTCGTCGGGGTCGACCCTCAGCTTCTCGATGCGCTGGCGCGTCGCGGGCAAATAGCGCGCGCCGTCGACCTCGACCATCACCGTGCGCGACGCGGGCACGATGTCGGTGACGCCGAGGAGATCGGCCTCCCGAAGCGCGGCCGTGAAGGCAAGCACCTCAGCGGTACTCTCACATTCCAGCAACAGCGCGTGATCGCCGTAGTCGAGCACCCTCAAATCCGTTGCCACACTCATCCACCCAAGGTATGCCCGAATGTGGCGTGTGACATCAACCCTGAGCGCACTGCCAGAGCTGCCTTAGCCAAGTCTCAAATCCCGCTTGCGGTCGTCACACCGCCGGCCGGTACGTCGGCTCGTGACGTTTGATGTACGCGATCACGCGGTAGGTGACCGGCAGCACGACTACCTCGACCGCAGTCTTGTAGATCCAGCCCAGGACGACGTAGGTGATGAAGTCACGCGTGGTGGTGATGCCGATGGCGCCCGCCGCGATGCTGCAGAACACCAGAGTGTCGGCGAACTCGCCGACGATCGTGGAGCCGATCAGGCGCGCCCACAGGTGCTTTTCTTTTGTGCGGGCCTTGATGCGTACGACGACCCATGAGTTCAGCGTCTGCCCGCAGACGAACCCGGCCAGGCTCGCGACGATCAGTTGCGTGGACGCGCCGACGACGGTGCGCAGCGCCTCCTGGTTGGCGTAGAAGTCGGCGGCCGGCAGAAATATCGTGACCCAAAAGGCCAGCGCCGCAACGGCTTGCATCGTGAATCCGACGTAGATGGCACGGCGGGTGGCGCGGAACCCGTACACCTCGCTGAGCACGTCGCCGATCACGTAGGTGAGAGGGAACATGATGAATCCGCCGTCGGTGATGAGCGACCAGTTGCCGACGACGGGTCCGAACGCGACGCCCTTGGTGGCGGTGATGTTCGAGATCAGCACGAGCCCGGTGAACGCGCCGACGAGCACCGGATAGAAGGCCGAACCCACCGATGCGTAGCCGGTTGCGGGCTCGTCGTGGGTGCGGGTGTCGGGGGTCATCACGTGATTACTTTGGCGAGCATGGGTGGCAGCTGGGTGGCGACGACGGGCAGGCTCAACGGCGACGAGAACGCGATCGCCCCGGCCAGGTCCTTGCCGGTGAACACGTTGCGGTTGTTGAGCTTCCGGAAGGTCGGGTCGGCCGAGAGCCGCGCCTGCTCGTCGTCGCTCTCGGTGGTCCAGATCAGCACATCGGCGCCACGGAGCGCGTCGACGGCCTTGTCACGGGGGATCAGCGCGCGGTGGTCGTCGACGCCGAACTGCTTGATGTCGTCGGGAACCACGAACCCCATCTGCGTCAGAAACTCCGTGCGCCAACCGGGCAGCGTCGCGACGAAGTTGTCCGTGTAAAGGCTGCCCTGCACGATGAGCGCCTTCTTGTCTTTGAACGCAGAGTTGGCGTTGGCGACCTCGGTGAACTTGTTGTCCACGTCGCTGATCAACGACGTCATCTGGTCGGTCTGGAACACGGCCTGCCCGATCGCGGTGGCCTGTACCTTCCACGGCTCGAAGAATGGCTGGTCTGCGGATTGCGGGATCGTCGGCGCGATGCTCGACAGCCGGTTGTAGCTGTCCTGGTCCACGCCGGCGTTCGTGGCGACGATCAGGTCGGGCTTGAGCGCGGTGATCTTGTCGAACTCGAGGCCGTTGTCGAGCGACAGCACGGTCGGCTGAGCCGAACCCAGCTTGGGCTGCGCCCACGGCCACACCGCGAACGGCTGCTCGCCCCACCAGTTCGTGACGGCAATCGGCACGACGCCGACGGCCAGCAGATCGTCCTGCTCGGTGAAGCCGGCGCTGACCACCCGCTTGGGCGGGGCGGCGATCGTGGTCTCGCCGAACTGATGCTTGACGGTCACCTCGGACGGCGAGCTGTCAGCCGATTTGTCCGACGAGCACGCGGCGATCGTGAGTAGCCCCGCCGCGCCGGCCACCCCGAAAAAGCCCCGCCTGCTCAGTGTTTGCATCCGCGTGAGCGTAGCTGGCGACCGCCCGTGGACGGCGCGGAAACGCGCTAACCGACGTGGAAGTCACCGAACAGCACGACCGCCAAACCGAGCGCCACCGCGATGTTGACCACGGTCGCCGAACCGAAGACCGCAATCGGCCGCCAGCCGGCCTCCCGTAGACCCTTCAACGAGAACTCGAGGCCGATCGACACGAACGCGAAGATCAGAAACCAGGTCCGCAAGTCGTTGACGACGGTGATCTGCTCCTAGCCGCCAGCCACCCACTGCGGATAAAACGTGCCGATCACCGAGGCGGCGATGAAGCCGAGCACGAACTTGGGAAAGCGTTCCCAGAACTGGGCACCGTCGGCCGTTGCGCTTGTGCGTCGGGCGCTACCCGGAACGCGAAGTACGCGGTCAGCGCGATCGCCACGACACCGATGAGTGCGTTCTGAGTGGTCTTGACGATCGTCGCGATCTGCAAGGCCTCTTCGCCGGCGATCGCACCGGACGCGGCGACCGCCGCCGTCGTGTCGATGTTGCCGCCGATCCATGCGCCGGCGACGGCACTGGACGGTCCCAGCACGTCGGCGAGCCAGGGCAGCAAGAAGATCGACGGCAGCGCGAACGCGATGACCAGTGACGCGCTGTACGCGAGCTGCTCGCGCTTGGCCTGCACGGCGCCGGCGGCGGCGATCGCTGCGCTGACGCCGCAGATGGACACGGCCGAGGCGAGCAGGGCGCGCAGCTTGTCGTCGATTCCGAGCCGGCCGCCGAGCCACCAGGTGAAGCCGAACACGATCGAGATCAGCAGCAGCGCTTGGAGGCTCGCCGGCCCCGCGGCGGTGACGAGAACTTTCAGGTTGATCGACGCTCCGAGCAGCACGAGGCCGGTCTTGATGAAGAACTCGGTCCGGAAACCGTTCGAAAGTGCCTCGCGCACAGCGAGTTTGGTCAGGATGATGTTGCCGATCAGACCCAGAGCGATCGCATACACGGGGAATTCGATGGATTTCGCCACCCTGGCGAGTGGCGTGCCGGCAGCCCAGTGCGGGACCTGCGTCTCCAAGAACCGGGTCGCCGCACCCAATGCGATGACGACGACGACGCCGATGACGGCGTAGGGCAGACCGGACGAGCGCTCTACCGGTTGCGCTTCGGTGGTCGTTTCCGTCACGGGATCACGCTGCCGGGGATGGCACCGAGAAGCACGAGAGCAAGCAGTGTCAGGCCGGCGATGACGGCCAACCAGTCTTCGTTCACGGCGGCACGGTAGCCCGCCGACGAACCCGTTCGACACCGTTGGGCTCAGGCCGAACAGAACTGCAGAAGTTTGCCGACGATGTTTCACGCCCGCCTGCGGAGGGGAAACCGAACGGGTGAGCATCGAGACCGCCGACGACCGCACGCTTTCGGTCGATGCGGTCTCGGTCATTCGCTTGTCGATGCTGCCGTGCTGCACCTGGACCAGGTGGACGCCGATCCACTGGTTCTAGGCGCCGACCCGGCTCCCGGCGACGACGCATGGGTGGTGGGCTATCCACGGGGAGAGGTGCGGGTAACGACCGGTCGAGTGGTCGACGAAGTCGATGGCACCAAGTACGGAGTGTCCGGACGGGTCATCCGCACGCGGGCCGAAGCTGATCCAGGAAATTCAGGGGACCGCTGCTGAACCGGCGCGGACAAGTGGCGGGCATTGTGTTCGCAGTCGAGTATTCGAGATGCAGTTGCAGCGGATCCCGTGCGGACCGACTTCCAGCGCAACCGCCTTGGTGAAGGCGCGTAGGGAGGCTTTCGCGGTGACGTAGTGCGTCTTGCGGACCATCCCGTTGTAGCCCGCTGTCGAGGAGAAGTTCAGGATCACACCCGAACGGCGTTCCAGCATGGACTGTTTCACGACCTCGCGGGTGCACAACATGGCGGCGGTGACATCGACGGCGATGGTGGCGTTCCAGTTTTCGAGTGTCTGTTCCCAGATCCACAGATCCTTTCCGGGTGCTGCGGCGTTGTTGCACATGATGTCGACATGGCCGAACTCGTCGATCGCCCGGCTGACCACCGCCGCCACGTCGGCTTCGTTGGTGACGTCGGCGCGCATGGCGATGTCTTCAGCGCGGGCGATCAGTGGCCCCTCGCTGCGGGCCGGACTATGTCAAGAGTGCGGCGGCGAGTCCCAGCATCATCACCGAGATAAGCCCGTCGAGGGCGCGCCAGGCCGACGCCGATGCGAACAGCGGCCCGAGTCGGCGCGCGCCGTATCCCAGCGTGGCGAACCACACGGCGCTGGCGCCAACCGCCCCGGTACCGAAAAGCCAACGGCCGTCCTGTTGTTCGTTCGCCAACGCGCCCAGCAGCACGACGGTGTCCAGATAGACGTGCGGGTTGAGGAACGTCAAAGCGAGGCAGGTGAGAACGACGCCCGCGATCCGTGCCGGCGCGGCATCCGAGGGCGTTAGGCCGGACGGCGGCCGTGCGGCGCGCACCGCGGCGAGGATGCCGTATCCGACCAGGAACGCCGCCCCGCCGAACCGTGCGACGGTGATCGCCTCCGGGTGGGCGGCGACCAGCACGCCGAAGCCGGCGACACCGGCGGCGATCAGCACCACATCCGACACGGTGCACAGCGCTACGACGGCAAGCACGTGCTCACCGCGGATGCCCTGGCGCAGCACGAAGGCGTTCTGGGCGCCGATCGCGACGATCAGCGTCAGGCTCGTGACGAAGCCGAGGAGCAGCATGGCGGCCATCTCCGCGACACTAGGAACCGATGCTGCAGAAGTACAGCTAATTATTCTTCCGATGCATTAGCGTCGCTAATGTGAATCTGGACGGCCAGCAGCTCGCTGCATTCGTGGCTGTAGGTTCTCATTCTCCGTGTCGGAATTCTCATCTTCGTGTCGGATGAATGTCGGATCCGACATCAAGATGAGAAGGTGTATAGTATAGCTATACATTTCGGTCGGTGAAGCGCTCGCGGAGGCGTGTGCGTAATCCGAGGGCGGGTAGGTGCAGCCGCGATCCGAGATCCGAGAACCTAGAGCTACTAGAGAGCCAAGCTGTGCCTCGGCGATGACGCCTCCAATCGCTTAGTGGCCGAGGCCGATGGGCACTGGCGGGAGATCGCCGAGGAACTACTTAGCTTAGCTTAGGGCCGTAGCTGCGGGTCTATCGGCTCTCCTCTGCGCGATCGCTTACCGGATGAGCCTCACGGCCTCGGATGGATTGTCCGGCTGCGGACAACGACCGGAGCGAGGCAGAATCACGAGCCTGCTCGCCGGAATCTGCTGCTGCAGAATGTGACTCGAGTTCACAGGGATGATGCGGTCATGACTCCCGTGGACGACGAGGGTGGGGCAGCTGACCCGCACGTGGGTGTTCGGCCGCCGCCCTACCCACGTACATCGAGCGAGGCACTGCGCGGGATGAGGTCGCGCGGAAGTTTAGCGGGACTTAATCCTCTATCGGTTAGCTGAGAAGGCGCCTAGCGTTGCCAGCGTGGTAGCAGCCGAGAGCACGTACATGCGTGCA
>DASWBF010000296.1:0-14124 GCA_036390735.1 Mycobacterium sp.
GGTTTCGGCGAAAATCCCGATCTCTCCGCAGTTTCGGCTAGAAATCACAGCGTCAACACGGTTGCGGCGGCGGTGCCAGGAGCTCCGTAGACCTGCGCGAATCCCACCTGCGGCTTCCCCGGCACCTGACGGTCGCCGGCCTCGCCGCGCAGCTGGCGCACCAACTCGTGCACCTGCCGTAACCCGGACGCGCCGATCGGCTCGCCGTTGGCGATCAGCCCGCCGTCGGTGTTGACCGGCATCGGACCGCTGATCTCGGTTGCGCCGTCGGCCAGCAGCTTCTCCTGGTCCCCGTCGGCGCAGAACCCCGCCTCGGCCATGTGGATCACCTCGGCGCCCGCGTCGGTGTCCTGCAACTGGATCACGTCGACGTCATCGGGCGACACGCCGGCCACCTCGAACGCGGCGCGCGACGCATACACCGTCGGCGACACGTCCTCGTCGATCGGAGCCGATGTCGCGTGCACCTCGTAGGCGCCGAACCGGCGGGTGCGAATCTCGGCCGCCCGCAGGTACACCGGCTTCGACGAGAAGCGGTGCGCTATGTCGCCGCGGCACATGATCACCGCCGCGGCGCCTTCGTCGGGCGCGCAGAACATGTACTGCGTGAGCGGGTAGTTCAGCACCGTCGAGTTGAGGATCTCTTCTTCTGGAATCGGCTTGCGCCGGAACGCGTTCGGGTTCAGCGCGCCGTTGCGGAAGTTCTTCGCGGCCACTTTGGCCAGCGTTGCTTGCGAGATGCCGTGGTCGTGGATGTAGCGGTTGGCCTTGATCCCGAAGAACTTGGTGGTGACGAACTGCCCGTTCTCCGCATACCACTGCGGCAGCGCCAGCTTCGCGGGATCGTCGGTAAACGCGCCGCGGGGGTGCTTGTCCATGCCCACCGCGATCCCGATGTCGTACTTGCCCAATCGGATCGTGTCGGCGCACAGTTGCGTGGCGCTGGCCGCGGTGGCGCATGCGTTGAACACGTCGGTGAACGGGATGCCGGTGAGGCCCACCAGCCGGGTCACCGCGTCCGGGTTGGACACCTCATAGCTGCCCCCGACACCGAACTGGATGTCCTTCCACTCGAGGCCGGCGTCGTCGAGGGCGCCCCGGATCGCCTCGGCGCCCATCTGCATCGCGGTCTTGTCGAACCGGCCGAACGGGTGCAGGCCTACGCCGATGATCGCCACATCGTTCATGACGCGATCTCCTTTCAGAGCGGCCGGAAGGCGAACGTCACGACCTCGTTGCCCTCGTCGTCGGTGGTGAACGGAATCATGGTCAGCTCGACGTCCATGCCGAACTGGAGCTTTTCCGGGTCGCCCTCGGTGAGCCGGCCCTCCACACGGATCACGTCGTCGAGTTGGACGAGGCCCACCCCGAACGGGACGAAATCTTTTCCCGTCGGGCCGGCGTACGGCGGCCCCGGTGGGAAGCCCTGCGTCGTCCATGCCACGAGCGTGCCCTGCCGGGGCAGCAGCAACTCGGACATGTCCCCGGCACTGCACCGCGGACAGTGGTCCTGCTGGGGGAACGCGGTCGCCCCGCAGGCACCGCACTGACTGCCAATGAGCTGCGGGTTTTCCTCGGGCCAGGTCGAGATCTCGGGTGCGAGCGCCTTCTGCATCGAGCGATCCTCCGTGGGTCAACTACCGAAATCGTATAATGGCATTACACTAAAACAGAAATCAGGTTCTCACACCGCTGGGTCCCAGAATGTAGTGGCCGTCGCCGGGGTCGTGGTACCAGCCCGATGCGGCTGCCGTCCCGCCGTCGACGTGAATCGTCTGGCCCGTGACGTACGAGCTGAGATCGGACGCGAGGAACACGGCGGCGCCGGCCATTTCGTCGACGTGCCCCGGGCGGCCCATCGGAATCATCAGGCTGGTCCGCTGCTCGAAGTCCGGAGCCGCAGGGCCGGCGACATCCAGCCCCGGGGGCGCCATGTTCAAAATCCCCTCGGTGATGGTCAGGTCGGGCGCCAGGCCGTTGACCCGGATCCCGCGCGGAGCGAGTTCCAGCGCGGCGGTCTTGGTGAAGTTGACGACGCCAGCCTTGGCCGCGGCATACGCGGCGTAACCGGGTGCGGCCCGGAACCCTTCGATCGACGTGACGTTGATGATGCTGCCGCCGCGACCGGCGTCGACCATCGCCCGGGCGACTCGCTGGGTGCACAGCAGGACGTGGGTCAAATTGGAACGGATCAGCGCGTCCCAACCGTTCGGAGACGTATCGAGCAGCGCGGACCAGAACACGCCACCCGCGTTATTCACCAGAATCGTTGGTACGCCGAGGGTTTCGACGGTCGTGGACATCGCCGCGTCGACCTGATCGGCGTCGCGAACGTCGGTGACGCACCCGAGCCCGCCCGTCTCGGCTGACGCCGCCTGCGCCGTGTCGAGGTCCTTCTCCCACACCGCGACGCGGGCACCGAACTCGGCGAACGCTACCGCGATGCCGCGCCCGATGCCGGACCCTCCGCCGGTGACCACCGCCACCCGTCCGTCGAGGGACACGGCGCCGCGCGTCAGAACCATCAGGCTTTCGCGATCACGAGCTCACCGAAACTGGCGATCGCCTCCAGCGCGTGGGCCAAGCTGTCACCCGGCAGCGACCCCTGCACCCACGTCACGCCCATCGCCGCGAGCTTGTCCAGGCCGGTCAGGTACGCATCGGCGTTGAAGTCGGGCTGGCCAGGGCTGCCGCCGGCGAAGTTGTTGAAGCTGATGTCGACCGACGACCAGTCCCGCCCGGCGGCGTCGAACCGGCGCCGCAAGTCGTCGATGCCGTCGCGAAGGCGCTCGATCGTGTCCATCGCCGCCGTGCCTGCCGTGTTCGCCAGACCGGCCGGCGCAGCGAACGGGCACCAGCCGTCGCCGTGTTCGGCGACCCGCTGGCGGGCCCTGCCGGTGTTGCCCCCGATCCAGATCGGTGGATGCGGGCGGCTCGTCGGCAGCGGGTGCGCGGTGATTCCGCGGGCGGTGAAATGCCTGCCTTCGAAGTTGACGTCGTCGGTGGTCCAGATCGCCCGGATCACCTCCAGCGCTTCGTCGAACAGCTCGTTGCGCTCGTCGAAATCCACACCCAGAGCGGCGAATTCGCGCTTGAGGTAACCCGCGCCGACCGCAAGCGTGAACCGGCCCTCGGAGAGCAGATCCAGCGTGGCTCCCGCTTTCGCGACCACGAACGGGTTGCGGTACGGCAGCACCACGATGTTCGGGATCAACCGAAGCGTCGTCGTCCGCGCCGCGGCGAACCCCATTGCGACGAACGGGTCGAGGGCGTCGTGGCCGCCCGCCTCGAGCCAACGCTGCGTCGGCGCCGGGTGGTCGGTGAAACCGAAGCCGTGGAATCCCGCCGCCTCGGCGGCCGCCGCGACCTCGGCGATGCCCTGGCCCGATACGAGCTCCGGGTTGTATGGGTGGCTGATGATCGGGTGCGTGATCGCGTAGCGCATCTGTCCTCTGTCGTCGGCGACGGTTACGTCATTTCCCTCAGATGGTAACGTCATTCTCATGTATCAGTGCCGATACTGGCTTTGCGGGACCGTCTCATGAGCACCATGACGTCGCCGTCTCTTCTCGAGCCCGACAGCGGCCTGCCCCGCGGCGTGCAGGGGGCGGCCAATCCGCATTTCTCGGGCGTCGTCAAGTTGTTCACCCAGCTGTTTCCCGGCCGTCGGTTCGGCGGCGGGGCGCTGTCGGTGTACATCGACGGCAAACCCGTGGTGGACGTCTGGACGGGATGGTCGGATCGTAAGGGCGAAGTGCCGTGGTCCGCCGACACCGGCGCGATGGTGTTCTCGGCGACCAAGGCGCTCGCGTCGACGGTCATCCACCGGCTGGCCGACAAGGGCCTGCTCGACTACGACGCCGCCGTCGCCGACTACTGGCCGGAGTTCGGCGCGAACGGCAAGTCCGACATCACGATCCGCGACGTGCTGCGTCATCGAAGCGGGCTGTCGCACCTGAAGGGGGTCAGCAAGGCGGAGTTGATGGATCACCTCGTGATGGAGGAACGGCTGGCCGCCGCGCCGGTCGATCACCTGCGGGGCGCTCCCGCGTATCACGCGCTCACCTACGGCTGGCTGCTGTCCGGGCTGGCGCGTTCGGTGACCGGCAAGGACATGCGGGAACTGATCCGTACCGAGCTCGCTCGCCCGCTGAACACCGACGGTCTGCACCTCGGCCGGCCGCCGGCGGATGCACCGACCACGGTGGCGCAGATCCTCGCACCGCAGAGCACCAGGCCCAACCCGCTGTTCAACTTCGTCGCCCCGAGAGTGGCCGGTCTACCGTTCTCGGGGGCCCTCGGTGCGATGTACTTCCCCGGCATCAAATCCCTTGTGCAGGGCGATATCCCGTTTCTGGACGGCGAGGTGCCTGCCGCCAACGGTGTCGTCACCGGCCGTGGCCTCGCCAAAATGTACGCCGCACTGGCCAACGAGGGCCGAATCGACGGAAAGCGGTTCCTGTCGCGCGAACTGGCCCGCGGCCTGGCGGGCAAGCCCCGCGTGGTGCCCGACCTGAACATGGTCGTGCCGATGCCGTTCCATCTGGGCTATCACGAATCGCCAATCCCCGGGCTGCTCAAGGGGTTCGGCCACGTCGGCCTGGGCGGAACACTCGGATGGGCCGATCCGCAAACCGGGAGCGCATTCGCCTTCGTCCACAACCGGCTGCTGACGCCGATGCTGTTCGACATGGCGTCGTTCGCGGTGCTGGCGCGGCCGCTGCGCACGGCCATCGCCGCCGCGCGCTCGTCCGGCGCGCACACCGTGCCGGACTTCGGCGCGCCCTATCCCAAGCCGGCCCGCCGACGGGCGGCCGTCACTGGGGCGCGTAGCCGAGCGTGCCCTTGATCTCCAGGTACTCGTGGAAGCCGAACTCGCTCCACTCGCGGCCATTGCCGCTGTGCTTGTAGCCGCCGAACGGCGCGTTCAAATCGAAGGCGTGGTTGATCGCGACGTTGCCGGCACGGATCCGACGAGCGATCTCCCGCGCCTTGTCGAGGTCGCCTGAGGAGACATAGCCGGCCAGACCGTAGTCCGTGTCGTTGGCGATCTCCACGGCCTGGTCGACGTCGTCGTAACCGAGGACGCACAGCACCGGCCCGAAGATCTCCTCCCGCGCGATCGTCATGTCGTTGTTCACGTCGGCGAACACGGTGGGCTTGACGTAGTAGCCCGTGTCCAGACCCTCGGGCCGCCCCAGGCCGCCGGTGACCACCGTCGCGCCCTCGTCGATACCCTTCTGGATCAGGCCCTGGATCTTGTCGAACTGCGCCTTCGATGCCACTGGCCCGATCGCGCTCTTATCTTCCGGGTGGCCGACAACGACCTTCTCGGCGACGTCGCGCGCGAGCGAAATCGCTTCGTCCATCCGCGATTTCGGCACCAGCATGCGCGACGGCGCATTACAACTCTGACCGGAGTTCACCATCATCACCGAAACGCCGCTGACCACGCTCTGCGCGAAGGCTTCGTCGTCGAGGACGATGTTCGGGCTCTTGCCGCCCAGTTCCTGGGTCACCCGCTTCACCGTCGCCGCGGCGTTCTTCGCGACGTCGACGCCGGCGCGGGTCGACCCGGTGAAGGACACCATATCGATGTCGGGATGGCTCGAAATCGCCGCGCCGACCCCCGGACCGTCGCCGTTGACCATGTTGTACACCCCGGCCGGCACCCCTGCGGCATCGATGATCTCGGTGAAGATGTAGCCCGAGTACGGTGCGACCTCGGATGGTTTCAGCACCATCGTGCAGCCGGTCGCCAAGGCGGGGAACACCTTGCACGCAATCTGGTTGATCGGCCAGTTCCACGGAGTGATCAGACCGCACACGCCGATTGGCTCCTTGACCACCAGTGTCGAGCCGTGTTGCTCCTCGAACGGGAAGTTCTTCAGCACCTCGATGGCCGATGCGAGATGGCCCATCCCCATGGCGACCTGCGGCCCGGCCGCCAGCGACGGCGGAGCGCCCATCTCCTCGGTCACCGCCTCGGCGAGGTCGCCGGCCCGCTTCTGGTACTCGGCCTGGATCGCTTGGAGCAGGTCCAGTCGTTCCTCCCGGCTGGTCTGCGAATAGCTGGCGAAGGCGCGACGTGCCGCCTTGACGGCCTTGTCGACGTCAGCTGCAGTACCGATCGAGATCCGGCCGGACACTTCTTCGGTGGTGGGGTTGTCGACATCCAGGGTTTTCGGCTCGATCGGGTCGACCCACTGGCCGTCGATGTAGAACTTCAGATATTCGCGCATGGCTGTCTCCTTTTACTGCGTGCCTTCTGCATACCACGTCCGAAACTCGTCGTACTTCGGCATCTCCTCCGAATTGGCCTTCGGGTCGATGCAGACATGGACGACGGCTGTCTTCCCGCTGGCGTACGCGCGCTCGATCGCCGGACCCATGTCGTCCTCTTTCTCGACGTACTCGCCGTGGCAACCGAAGCCCTCGGCGATCTTGTCGAACCTCACGTCCTTGCTCCAGAGCACCCCCGGTTGCGGCGAGGGCTGCTCGAAGGTGCGCTTTTAGACGCCGACTTCGAGGCCCCACTGGTGGTCGACACCCACGACACACACCAGCGGCAGGTTCAAGCGCGCCGCTGTCTCCAATTCGGCGATGTGAAAGAGGAACGCCGAGTCGCTGGTCAGCAGCATGAGCGGGCGTTTGCCGCCTTCGGCGACGGAAGCGCCGACAGCGTAGGGCAGCCCGGTGCCGAGGTGGCCGAAGTTCTGGTTCCAGATCACGTCGTGCGGCTTGGCCTGCGAGTAGGTCCACTGGAAGATCACGGTGGCGCCGCCGTCGCGGACCATGATGCCGTCGGCCGGGAACGCCTTGGTCGCCTCGACGACGAAGCGTGCGGGATGGACGGGAGTTCTGCCGGTCGGCGCGTTCTCCGCCAGTTGCGCCAATTCCTCGGCGTCCTTCTTGATCAGCACGTCCAGATCGGGCGACGGTGATCGCGGACTGTCTTTCAGCGCTTCGACAAGCTGCGGAACGACACCGCGCAGGTCGCCGACGAGGGGTACATCGACCGGGCGGTTGACACCGATCGCGACGGGATCCTGCTCCACGTAGACCCACTTGCGGTTGGCGTTGTTCTCTGCCCAGTGGCGCGTCTTCCCGTAATGGACCGGCTCGCCGAGCTCGGTGCCTAGTGCGACGCAGAGATCCGACTTGACCACAGCTTCGACAGCCGATGGCGAGAAGCCGTAGGCGAACGTGCGATCCTCAAGCCCGGCGATGAACGACGTGCCGCCGGAGGTCTGAATCACCGGGCATGCCATCAGGTCGGCGAGCTCTTTGACTGCCGCGCCGGTGCGCGACGTGTGCACGCCGTGTCCGACAAGCAGGATCGGGCTCTTGGCGTCGCGGATCAGCTTCGCAGCCTCAGCGATCTCGCGTGCGCCCGCGCCCTGGTCGACGAGGCGATACCGGTTCGGCGGCAACGGATCCGGCACATCGAGCTCTTCGAGGATCACGTGCGAGGGGAACTCGATGTAGGACGGACCCGGCGTACCGGACATCGCGCGGCGGATCGCCTCACGCACGATCTCGTCGGTCTGGTCGGCGTACTCGATGGACGAGCTGTACTTCACCGACGGGGCGAAAAGCCGTTCCTGCTGGACGAATTGGATCCGTCCGCGGCGCACTCGCCGCTCGGTGATGCGGGCACGCTGGCCGCCGAGAAAGATCACCGGCGAGTTCTCCACGTACGCGCACATCATCGCCCCGGCGATGTTGGCGACACCCGGTCCGAGCGTACCGATGCACAGGCCGGGCTTCCCGGTCATCCGCGAGGCCGCCTCCGCCATGAACCCGGCGCTCAACTCGTGGTGCGGCGCTACCACCGACCAACCGCGCGCGTCGGCCTCGGAGAACATGTGCACGAAATTCGGGTCCGGAATGCCGAAGAGCGTATTGACGCCCTCGGCCTCGAACAGGTCGAGAATGCGTTTGTAAACGGGGACACCCATGTTCGTTACTCCTGAATAGTGTTTAGGTACCGCTGTGCGAGGTGTTTTCGGTGTGCCGCGGGCGAGCCGAAGAGCGAGCGATTCAGCGCGGCGCGTTTGAGGTAGACGTGGATGCCGCTCTCCCACGTGTATCCGATGCCGCCGTGCAGTTGCATCGCCTTGCCGACGACGTCCACTGCCGCGCCGCAGGCATAGGCCTTGGCCATCGACGCCGCGGTGGTGGCGTCCGGCCGATCGTCCGCGACGGCATCCACGGCGGCGCCGACGAGCTGGCGGGCCACCGCGATCTGCACGGCCATGTCCGCGCACGCGTGCTTGACCGCTTGAAACGATCCGATGGGACGGCCGAACTGGTGGCGCACACCAGCATAGGACACCGTCGCGGACAGCATCGCCTCGGCCAGCCCCAGGCTGTCGCAGGCTATGGCCACCGCCGCGCGATCACGCAGCTGCTGAAACCCTTGCTCGAACCGCCAGACCGCCTCGGCGGCAATGTCGTTCGCTTCAACAATGGCCTGCCGACGGGTTTCATCGAGCACCGGCTGCGCCATCACGGCTGCGACGCCCGATGTCGCCGGCCGAGCGGCTCCGGTGGCCTCGACGACGACCGGGATGCCGTCGGGATCTGTCGCGACCACCAGCAGCCGGTCGGCACCGTCGGCGTCCGGCACGAACTCCGCGCGCCCGGAGAGGCGCTGGTTGCTGTCGAGTGTGAACGACCCGACTGCGACAGCGGCCCGGACGGTGCCTGCTGCGATGTCGCTCAGCAGTTGGTCTCGAAAGCTGCTGGGCTGCAGTGTATTCAGGGCCGCGACGGTCAGCACCGCGCTGCCCAGATAGCTGCTTGTGCTGGCAGCCCGGCCCATCTCTTCGCAGACGATCGCGACTTCACGGAACGTCGCGCCCGCACCGCCGAGTTCGTCGGACACCTCTAGCCCTACCCATCCGGCTTCGACGAGCGCGGTCCAATCGACGACGGTATTCTTGGCGAGCAGATCGCTTGCCACCGAGCGTAACTCGTCGTGGAACTCCTCGAAGCTGGAACTCATCAGACGGCGCTCGGCTCTCGAGGTAGCCCCAAACCCCGCTCACCGATGATGGTGCGCTGGATCTCGCTCGACCCGCCCGGGATCGTCCACTCCCAGGACCCGATGAAGTCGAGCACCCAGCAGCCCGACTCCCAGCCACTCGACATGGGTTTGGCCAGGCGTGTGTGGGCGGCTAGTCCACCGATCTCGGTACCGAAATCGGTGAGCCGCTGCAGCAGCTCGCTGTAGAAGAGCTTCACCACCGACGCGTCGGCCGGTCCGACGGTGCCGGCCTCGGTACGGTCCACCAGGTCCCGGCACAAGCCGCGCAGACCCGCGATCTCGATCTCGAACTGCGCCAACCTGTCCTGGACCACGGGATCGTCGAGCATCCGCGCCGTCGCGCACGTCTCGACCAGCCACCGGAACCCGGCATGGCGAAGGCGCTCGGCGAGTTCCAGCATCGTCAATCCCCGCTCGGCGCCCAGAGTTGCCTGTGCGACCTGCCATCCCGCGTTCTCCGCGCCGACGAGGTTCGCCGCCGGAACAGCCACGTCGTTGAGGAAGATCTCGCAGAAATGCGAGTCGCCGATCGCGTTGCGGATGGGCCGCACGTCGACGCCGGGTGTCTTCATGTCGAGCAGGAAGTACGAAATACCTTTGCGCTTGGGTGCATTCGGGTCGGTTCGCGCCAGCAGCAGGCACCAGTCGGCGTGCATGCCTCCGCTGGCCCACAGCTTCTGCCCGTTGACGACGTAGGTGTCGCCGTCTTTACGTGCCGACGTGCGCAGGCTGGCCAAGTCGGATCCGGCTTCGGGTTCGGAGAAGCCCTGGACCCAGATCTCGCCGTCGAGGATCGCAGGTAAGTGACGCCGTCGCTGCTCGTCGGTGCCCGCGGCGAGCAATGTGGCTGCCGCGTGGTGGATTCCGACGAACGCGAGGACAAGCCGCGGCGCGTCGTGGGCGGCAAGCTCCTGATACAGGACGACCTGCTCGGCAACCGGCATCCCGCCGCCCCATTCGCGCGGCCAGTGCGGTACCGCGAAGCCCGCGCTGCGAAGCTCGGCGAACCACCACTTCTGGAACGCGACGAACTCCTCGTCGCTGATATCGGTCTGCGATCGTCGCCAGTCTGCGGGGATGTGCTCGTCGCACCACGTTCGCACCGTGGCGCGGAACTCGTCGAGGCCGGCCGTCATGTGCGTGTCGACTTTCGCTGGAACGCAGAGAGGTTGTAGCGATGATCCTGCGTCTGCATCGTGGCTCTCTCCGCCGCGAAACCCGCCTGCAGCGGGCCACCGAGCACCTGGGACAGGTACATGTTCACGATCCGCTTGGTTCCCCGAAGCCCCTCAGCTGGTTGAGCAGCGAGGCGATCCGCCAGCGTGCGCGCCTGCGCGGTCAGCGCATCGGGTGCCACGGCGCGGCTGGCCAGGCCGAGTTCCACTGCTGTCGCGGCGGGGATGCGGTCGCCGGTGTACAGGTATTCGCGCGTCCTCATGATCGGGCCGAGCAACGGCCAGAACGCGGCTCCACCGTCGCCGGCCACCAGCCCGACCGCTACATGCGGGTCGGCGAGGTACGCCGACTCCGATATCAGCATGATGTCGCATAACAGCGCGACGCTGCAGCCCAATCCGACCGCGGGTCCGTTGACCGCGGCGATGATCGGCAGCGGGAAGCGCAGCATCTCCTCGATGATCTGCGCGCCCTCGCGGATGCTCTCGTCGCGCGCGACGGGATCGTCGAGGAAGGTGGTGATCCAGTTCAGGTCGCCGCCGGCGCAAAACGCCCGCCCGGCGCCGGTGAGTACCACCACCTTTGCGTCCTTGTCGGCGGCCAGCTGCCGCCAGACGTTGGCGAGCGCCCAGTGCAGGTTCTCGTTGACGCAGTTGAGTTCGTCGGCGCGGTTGATCACGACGGTGCGCACCGGCCCGTCGGCTTCGACGGTCAGCTCGTCGGGAAGATCGTACTTCAGGTTCAGCACGTTGCCCCGATTGCGTTGGCCCGCAATCGATCCATCGCCTCCGCGACGGCGACACCGTCGTCGAACGACGGCGCGATCTGCGTGCCGGTCCGCAGCGCGTCGGCCACCTGGTGGAAGAACGCGACCAGCGCCCGGTCCGGCGTTCGCGCCTGCGGCAGCGGGAACTCGTAGGTCTCGGGCTCCTCCCCCGTGCGCCGCACGACGAGCTTCGTGTCAGCGATCAGCTCAATGGAGCCGGCGCTGCCCATGAGCGTGGCGCGCGGGACCGTCGGGGCGGCGGTCGCGAACCCGGTGTCCTGCGCGGCCGTGCAGCCGTTGTCCATGACGAACCAGGCGGAGTACGCGTCCTCCGCGGTGGCGTTGCAAGCTTGTCCGTCTCGGTCCAGATGCTTGAGGCCCTCGATCCGGGTCACTCCGCCACACTCGGCCATTTCGCTGTGGAACAGCCAACGGGTGAAGTCGATCACGTGCGATCCGTAGGCGCCGATCCATCCGCCGCCGAGCTCGCGGTCGTTGATCCAGCCGTACCTGCGGCCGCGAAGCCCGCTGCCGAAAAAGGTCCAACTCAGATGCGTTGGGGCGCCTATGGTCCCAGCGTCCGCCAGCTGCTTGATCTTTGCCCACGAGTCCTTCCACCGAAACTCGAAGTTGAGGAAGTGCATGATTCCGCCGTCGCGGGCCCGATCGCGCATGGCGGCCGCCTCCTCGGCGTTGCGTCCGAACGGCTTGTCACAGAGCACCGCGTGGCCGTGGTCGATCGCCCCCATGACGTGTTGGAGGTGCATGAACGGCGGCGAGTGGACGGAGACGAGATCGACGTCGGCAGCCATTGCGCGCTGCACGGCCGCTTCGTCGCGTGGGCTGACGACCTCGACTTCGAAGTCGAGGCTCTGATAAGCCGGAGCCGCCGCATGCTTACCGAATCCGGTACCGATGACCGCGACTTTCAAAGGCCTGTTCATCGGAATCACCGCCCACCGGCGCTGTAGAGGCCCGTCAGCCCGCGCCGGCCGAGACGGCGGGTCAGGTGATCGCGAGTTGCGGACAGGCCGAACGGAAGTCGACGCAGCGGCTGACTGTAGCGCGACAGCCAGGACAGCGTCGTCTCGTCGCAGAAGCCGACCGCACCGTGCAGTTGGTGGCAGACCCGGAAGACGACTTCGGCGGCCTCGATCGCAGCCAGCCGCAGCGCCAGCGCGTCGTCGAGCGCGTCGTCGGATCCGATGCTCCACAGCGCGTACTTGGCGAGGATGTCAACACCGCTGCGCTCGACCTCGGCGTCGGTCAGCTGAAACTGAACACCTTGGAACGACGACAACGACTGACCGAACTGCTTGCGCAGCCGCACGTGCGCGACGGTGAGTTCGATTGCCGATCCAGCATCCCGAGCAGGGTCCAACACGGCAGCACAATCCCGAGCGCGACGTCACCGGCGCCGCCATGGTCGATGTCTGAGAGCTCCAGGGCGGCGACAAAGGCCGGGCCAGTGACGGTCTGGCCGACCACGCTGCATCGGTGGCCATCCAAAGTGACGGCGGCCCACCGTTTTTGGATGCCGCCGATCGCAGCCACGGGGGCCGCGGCATCGACTACGATCAGCCCGTCTACGTCGAGATCGGTCGGCCGCGACAGCCGCTCCGCCACCGGGTACGGCAATGCCCAGTAGCCCGCGCTGCGGCACAGCGCGGCAGCGGCCTCCAGGGAATCGGGGTCGGTGCGAGGGTCGAGCTCCCATGCGCCCAGTCCGTCGAGGACCGGGGCGACGAGGGCCTCCCGGGTGTCGGGCTTGGCCTCGGCCTGCTGCAGCAGCTGGTCGCCGCCGGCTGATTCGAACGCGCGAAGGGCTTCGCGCCCATACTCTTTGGCTTCGTCGCCGAGATCGAGGATCATGACGCCGCCAGCATGGCACGCGACAGCAGGATGCGCTGCATCTCGATGCTGCCGGATGACACCGTGGACGCTTGCGAGTACCGCCAGTGGTCCTCCACTTCGGCGCGGAAGTATCGGGAGGCGCGCTCGTCGCGCGGCGCACCCGCTGTGTTGTTGCGCGGCACAGCCGCGGCGATTTCCATCAGCACCTCGGCACTGTCCTGGTCCAGCTTGGTGACCGCGATCCGATATGCCGCCGCATCACCGGGTTTCACCTGCCCCGAGTTCTGCAGCGACACCACACGGTAGGCGAGCAGGCGGGCGCGTCGGCAATGGGTGAGCATCCGCGCCCGCCGTCCGCGCAGTTCCTCAGGCAACTCCTCCCAGCGGTCACCGAGCACGGCAGGCGCGAGTTGCAGCAGTCGTTCGCAGCGGGCGTAGCGCGCGATTCCGACCCGCTCGAAGGACATCACGTCCTGCACGATCGACCAGCCGGCGTCCACCTCGCCGAGCACGTCGGCCTCCGTGACGCGCAGGTCGTCGAAGAACACCTCGTTGAGATGATGCGGACCCAGCATCGCCCGGATCGGCCGGACCTGGATCGTCGGATCGTCCATCGGCACAAGGAAGATGGTCAGGCCCTTTTGTTTCTTCTCCCCTTTCGAGGTCCGGGCGAGCAAGAAGCACCACTGCGCCATCGTCGCGTAGGACGTCCAGATCTTCTGGCCGCTGACGAGCCAGCCGTCACCATCCCGGCGCGCCGCCGTCCGCAGTGACGCGAGATCCGAGCCGGCCTCGGGCTCGGAGAAGCCCTGGCACCAGATCACCTCACCCCGCGCGATCGGCGGCAGATGTCGGCGCTGCTGTTCCGGTGTGCCGTGGCGCATGATGATCGGCCCGACCCAGTTGACCCCCATGTACTGTGCGCCGCGCGGCTCGTGGTGCGCCCACATCTCCTCGCGCACGACGGTCTGTTCCCAGATCGACGCGCCGGCACCGCCGAACTCCTCGGGCCAGGACATGCAGAGCAGGCCCTGCTCGGCGAGCAGTCGGCAGAACCGTTGAGCCGCTTCCAAATCGGCGGGGTCATCGGTGAAGGCGCCGAGAAAGTTTTCGGGCATATGCGTTTTCACCAAATCGCGCAGCTCTGCGCGCAGCCGCGTCGCCTCCGGGCCCATCTCGAAGTCCACAGTCACTCCTATCCGGAACCCAGTGCCGGTTCGGCGTCCGCGGCGGTCAGCCCGAGTTCGTCGAGCACCTCCGATGTGTTCTCACCCAG
>DASWBF010000297.1:0-12561 GCA_036390735.1 Mycobacterium sp.
GAAATCGCTGGCCGAACGCATTGTTTATGGTGCGCTCGAGCAGGCTCGCGACAAGACCGGCACCGACCCGGTGGTCACCCTCAAGCGCGCTCTCGACAACGTCAAACCCGCCTTGGAGGTTCGTAGCCGCCGCGTGGGTGGCGCGACCTACCAGGTTCCCGTCGAGGTGCGCGCCGACCGCTCCACCACGCTGGCCCTGCGCTGGCTGGTGGGCTACTCGCGGCAGCGTCGGGAGAAGACGATGGTCGAACGGCTGGCCAACGAGATCCTCGACGCGAGCAACGGGCTGGGTGCCTCGGTGAAAAGACGCGAGGACACCCACAAGATGGCCGAGGCGAACCGGGCCTTCGCGCACTACCGCTGGTGACAAGCGCTGGCGGGAGCAGCTGCCGGGCGTAACGACAACAGCAACCAAGCAACCGAAAGAGTGAGACTTCCGTGGCACAGAAGGACGTGCTGACCGACCTGAGCAAGGTCCGCAACATCGGCATCATGGCGCACATCGATGCCGGCAAGACGACGACAACAGAGCGCATCCTCTACTACACCGGTATCAGCTACAAGATCGGTGAGGTGCATGACGGCGCCGCCACGATGGACTGGATGGAGCAGGAGCAGGAGCGGGGTATCACCATCACCTCGGCTGCTACCACGACGTTCTGGAAAGGCCACCAGATCAACCTGATCGACACCCCCGGGCACGTCGACTTCACCGTCGAGGTGGAGCGCAGCCTGCGGGTGCTCGACGGTGCCGTCGCGGTGTTCGACGGTAAGGAAGGTGTCGAGCCGCAGTCCGAGCAGGTGTGGCGGCAGGCCGACAAATACGACGTCCCGCGCATCTGCTTCGTCAACAAGATGGACAAGATCGGCGCGGACTTCTACTTCTCCGTCAAGACGATGGAAGACCGCCTCGGCGCAAACGTTATCCCGATCCAGCTGCCGATCGGCTCTGAGAGCGAGTTCGAGGGCGTCGTCGACCTGGTCGAGATGAACGCCAAAGTGTGGCGCGGCGAGACGAAGCTGGGCGAGACGTACGACACGATCGACATCCCGGCCGACCTCGCCGAGAAGGCCGACGAGTACCGCACCAAGCTGCTCGAGGCCGTCGCGGAGACCGACGAGGAACTGCTGGAGAAGTACGTCGGCGGTGAAGAGCTCACGGTCGAGGAGATCAAGGGTGCGCTTCGCAAGCTGACGATCAACTCCGAGGCATACCTGGTGCTGTGCGGCAGCGCGTTCAAGAACAAGGGCGTGCAGCCCATGCTGGACGCCGTAGTCGACTACCTTCCATCGCCGCTGGACGTGCCGGCCGCAACGGGCCATGTTCCTGGGAAGGAAGAAGCAGAGGTCGTCCGTACACCGTCGACCGACGAGCCGTTCGCCGCGTTGGCATTCAAGGTCGCCACGCACCCGTTCTTCGGCAAGCTGACTTATGTCCGGGTGTATTCGGGCAAGGTCGATTCCGGTTCACAGGTCATCAACGCCACAAAGGGCAAGAAGGAGCGGCTGGGCAAGCTGTTCCAGATGCACTCCAATAAGGAGAACCCGGTGGACTCGGCGTCGGCCGGTCACATCTACGCGGTGATCGGGCTGAAGGACACCACCACCGGTGACACGCTCGCCGACCCGAACCATCAGGTGGTTCTCGAGTCGATGACGTTCCCCGACCCGGTGATCGAGGTAGCGATCGAGCCCAAGACCAAGAGCGATCAGGAAAAGCTGAGTCTCTCGATTCAGAAGCTCGCCGAGGAAGATCCGACCTTCAAGGTGCACCAAGACGTCGAGACGGGCCAGACCGTGATCGGCGGGATGGGTGAGTTGCACCTGGACATCCTGGTGGACCGCATGCGCCGCGAGTTCAAGGTCGAGGCCAACGTCGGCAAGCCGCAAGTGGCATACAAGGAGACCATCCGCCGCGTGGTGGACAAAGTCGAGTTCACCCACAAGAAGCAGACCGGCGGCTCAGGCCAGTTCGCGAAGGTCATCATCTCGATCGAGCCCTTCAGGGGCGAAGACGGTGCGACTTACGAGTTCGAGAACAAGGTCACCGGCGGCCGGATCCCGCGCGAGTACATCCCGTCGGTGGACTCCGGTGCGCAGGACGCGATGCAGTACGGCGTGCTCGCCGGCTATCCGCTGGTGAATCTGAAGGTCACGCTCCTCGACGGGGCGTACCACGACGTCGACTCGTCCGAAATGGCGTTCAAGATCGCCGGCTCGCAGGCGCTGAAGAAAGCGGCCGCCGCGGCGCAGCCGGTGATCCTGGAGCCGATCATGGCCGTCGAGGTCACCACGCCTGAGGACTACATGGGCGACGTGATCGGCGACCTGAACTCCCGCCGTGGTCACATCCAGGCCATGGAGGAGCGCGGCGGTGCCCGCGTCGTCAAGGCGCATGTGCCGCTGTCGGAGATGTTCGGCTACGTCGGCGACCTTCGGTCGAAGACCCAGGGCCGGGCGAACTACTCCATGGTGTTCGACAACTACGCCGAAGTCCCGGCGCAGGTGTCGAAGGAGATCATCGCGAAGGCGACGGGTCAGTGAGGATCGAGGCCGTAGGCCGAGGCCCGGAGCTGACCCGGAGGCGAGCAATCGATTCAGCGAAGGCGACGGGTCAGTAGACCCCGTCGGTTTCGCCGACCACACAACTGAAAGAATCAACCCTGCTTCACTAGCAAGCACCAACAGAAGTCCAGGAGGACAACACAGTGGCGAAGGCGAAGTTCGAGCGGACGAAGCCGCACGTCAACATCGGGACCATTGGTCACGTTGACCACGGCAAGACGACGCTGACCGCAGCAATCACCAAGGTTCTGCACGACAAGTTTCCCGATTTGAACGAGTCGCGCGCATTCGACCAGATCGACAATGCGCCTGAGGAGCGTCAGCGCGGCATCACGATCAACATCTCCCACGTGGAGTACCAGACCGAGAAGCGTCACTACGCGCACGTCGACGCCCCGGGCCACGCCGACTACATCAAGAACATGATCACCGGCGCAGCCCAGATGGACGGCGCGATCCTCGTGGTCGCCGCCACTGACGGCCCGATGCCGCAGACCCGCGAGCACGTGCTGCTGGCGCGTCAGGTCGGCGTGCCCTACATCCTGGTGGCGCTGAACAAGGCCGACGCGGTCGACGACGAGGAGCTGCTCGAGCTCGTCGAGATGGAGGTCCGCGAGTTGCTGGCCAACCAGGAGTTCGACGAGGACGCCCCGGTCATCCGGGTCTCGGCGCTGAAGGCGCTCGAGGGCGACGAGAAGTGGGTCGAGTCGATCGTGGAACTGATGGCGGCCGTGGACGAGTCGATCCCCGACCCGGTCCGCGAGACCGACAAGCCGTTCCTGATGCCCGTCGAGGACGTCTTCACGATCACCGGCCGCGGCACCGTGGTCACCGGTCGTGTCGAGCGCGGCGTGGTCAACGTGAACGAGGAAGTCGAGATCGTCGGCATCCGGCCGTCGACGACCAAGACCACGGTCACCGGTGTGGAGATGTTCCGCAAACTGCTGGACCAGGGCATGGCCGGCGACAACGTCGGGCTGCTGCTGCGCGGCATCAAGCGTGAGGACGTCGAGCGCGGCCAGGTCGTGGTAAAGCCCGGCACCACCACGCCGCACACCGAGTTCGAGGGCCAGGTCTACATCCTGTCCAAGGACGAGGGTGGCCGGCACACGCCGTTCTTCAATAACTACCGTCCGCAGTTCTACTTCCGCACCACCGACGTGACCGGTGTGGTGACGCTGCCGGAGGGTACGGAGATGGTGATGCCCGGTGACAACACCAACATCTCGGTGAAGCTGATCCAGCCCGTCGCCATGGACGAGGGTCTGCGCTTCGCGATCCGTGAGGGCGGCCGCACCGTCGGCGCCGGCCGGGTCACGAAGATCAACAAGTAGTTACGACGCGCACGCGGCGCTCATCCGAAAGGGTGGGCGCCGCGTGCGTTTTCGGGAGCCCTCCCACGTCGAGATCTACGTCAGGGTCGTGGTTCCTCGAAAATCACAGCCCTGGCGTCGAATTCGGTGAGCCTTCGCGTGCCCGTGCGACGAGCACGACGAGCGCACCTGCGGGCAGCAGGATGGCCGCGAGCGCGCCGATTATGACGTCGATGCCGGCTCCGGTCGACGAACCGGATCGCTGCAGGATTTCTAGCACTGTGCCGGACACCGCGACGCCGACACCGACCAACGTGACCAAGCACGTCAACGTCACCCCGGCGGCTTCCCCGGCGCGCTCCGGTCGCACGACCGCTTGCGTCGCGACCGTGGTGAACGCATACACCAGTCCCAGTGTGGAGCCGGTCGCGGTGAGCGCGATCAGGTACACCGCCCCGCCCGCGGAGATCGACAGCGCCGCAAGGGATATCGCCGCCGCGACGCAAGCCGTCCCCATCACCAGCACCGGTGGCCGTCGGGTTGCCAACCAACCCGACAGCGCCCCGCCAACAGCGGCGCCCGCCGACGGGCCGAGGAACACCAGGCCAGCCGTCAACGGGTTCAAGCCGCGCACCTGCTGCAGGTACATGGTGGACAGGAAGATCGTGACGCCGTATGCGATGTTGGCGACCGTGCCGGCGATCACCAAGATCGTGAACTTCGCGTTGCGCATCAGCGACAGGTCGACAAGCGGCCAGCGGACGCGCCGTTCGACGACGACGAACGCGCCGAGCGACACCACCGACGTGACGAACGCGACGCTGGTCGCAACGGATGTCCACCCCCACGACGCCGCGCGGTCGAAGGTCACCGTGAACAACCCGACGCCAGCGATGATCAGCGCCAGCCCGGCCAGGTCGATGCGTCGAGGCACGGTGTCGTCCGAGGACTCGGCAATGCTGAGCGCGCCGATCACCAAGGAGATGACGGTGAACGGGACGTTCAGCCAGAAGATCGAGCGCCAGCCCACCGTTTCGGTGAGCAGACCACCCACGAGTGGTCCCGCCGCATTACCCAAACCCGCTATACCGTAAGCCATTCCGATCGCGCGGCCCGACCGCTCGGCGGAGAAGGCGTTGGTGAGTACGCTGACCGACACCGGGAAGATCAGCGCGGCGCCAAGCCCCTGCAAGGCGCGGAACGCGATCAGCATCCCGGCCGACAGTGCGACCGCACACAGCACGGAGGCGATGCCGAACAGTGCCACGCCGGTGAGGAGAGCTCCTCGGCGGCCGAACATGTCGCCGATCCGGCCCGCTGGAACCATGAACGCGCCCAACGAGAGCATGTAGACGCTGATAACCCACTGCAGGTTCGTCGTGCTGCTGCCCAGATCTTGTGCCATCCGGGGCAACGCGAGGTTCATCGCGAAGTAGTCGAGTTGAACACAGAACAGTGCCGTCGACACCGCCGCCAACGTCCAGCGCGAGCGCTCCGACTCCTGCGCTGACTTCACCGGCCGACCATACGACGAGCTGCCGCCTCAGCAAGTGTGCAATCGCAGCGAACGTCGATGTTCGGCGCTAATCTGACACGCGACGGGGGCTGGCGAGGCGAGGAGCATGCTGATGTTCGCGCGATACCTGAAGTCCCAGTTGATGGTGCTGCTGTGCGGCGGACTGGTCGGGCCGATCTTCTTGGTCGTGTATTTCGCACTCGGCCCGTCGGCCCGGCCCTACATCGCTTGGATGTTCTTCGTCGGCCTGTTCATCACCGCGGCCGACGTGCTGATCGCGCTGGCGCTGGCCAACTGGGGCGCGAAGTCCGAGGCGAAGACCGCGGCGCTCGAGCAGAGTGGTGTGCTGGCGCTGGCCCAGATCACAGGTATGGGTGAAACCGGCACGCGTATCAACGACCAGCCGTTGATCACCCTCAACCTGCGCATCGAAGGTCCCGGCATCACGCCGTTCGAAGGCACAGATCGAGTCATCGCGTCCGTGACTCGAATGGGCAACTTCAACCAGCGTAAGCTCGTCGTGCTCGTCGACCCGGCCACCAACAAGTATCAGATCGACTGGGAGCGAAGCGCTTTGGTGAACGGCCTGGTGCCCGCGCAATTCACCGTCGCCGAGGACAACAAGACCTACGACCTGTCCGGGCAGGCCGGCCCACTGATGGAGATCCTGCAACTCTTGAAGGCCAACGGTGTTCCGTTGAACCGCATGGTCGACGTGCGCTCAAATCCCGGTCTTCGCCAGCAGATCCAGGCGATCGTGCGCCGCGCCGCGGCCCCGCAGCCCCCGGTGGCGCCTGCTCCTGTCGCAGCACCGTCGCCGGCGCCCGCCTTCACCCCGCCCGAACCGTCGATCTCGCAGCGGCTGCAGGAATTGGAGACATTGCGCGCAACGGGCGCGGTGACCGAGGGCGAGTACCAGGCCAAGCGAACGCAGATCATCTCCGAGATCTAAGTCTCAGGGGCGGTCGCCACCGATCCTCGCGCGTAACCCGCGTAGCTACACCGGAGTCGAGTCCGACGACAGCGCCGTCGAGTTGAGCCGAAGGGCCGTGGGAGACGACGATCGGGTGATCCGTGGCGAGGCGGCCCGCACTGGTCTGCCCGATGCGAGTGTCGACGCTGTGCTCGGTGAGGCGATGCTGACGATGCAGACAGACGCTCACAAGGCCGACATCGTGGCGGAGGCGTTCCGGGTGTTACGCCCGGCGGGCCGATACGCGATTCACGAACTCGCGTTGAGACCGGATGGCGTCGACGACTCAGTCAAGACGGAGATCCGCACCGCGCTCGCGCGTTCGATCAAGGTCAACGCGCGACCGTTGACCGCGCCCGAGTGGACGAACTTGCTCACCACTGCCGGATTCGATGTTCAGACAGTGTCTTTCGCACCGATGGCGCTGTTGGAGCCGCGCCGTGTGGTAGCCGACGAGGGCCTGGCACCCACCCTGCGGTTTGTGGCCAATGTTGTGGGCGACGGCGACGCGTGGACTCGTGTGCGAGGAATGCGCAGCACCTTCCGCAAGCACAGGGAGAACCTCGCCGCGATCTCGGTGATCGCCGTCAAGCCCGATTAGCGAAGTGCAGCTAACCCACTAGAACACGTTTCAGTTTCGCTGCTAGCCTGAGCGCATGGCTGGATCACTCGAGGGGCGCGTGGCGTTCGTCACCGGCGCTGGGCGGGGCCAAGGCCGTGCACACGCGATAAGACTGGCGAACGAGGGCGCCGACATCATCGCGATCGACATCTGCGCGCCGGTGGCGCCGTCGATCGCCTATCCGCTAGCGACCGTGGAAGACCTCGAAGAAACCGTCCGCGGGGTGGAAGCCGCGGGCCGAAAGATCCTGGCGCGTCATGTCGATGTCCGCGACGGTGCGGCGCTGAATCAGGTCGTGGCCGACGGTGTCGAGCAGTTCGCGCGCCTGGACATCTTGGTCGCGAACGCGGGCGTGCTGAGTTGGGGCCGGCTCTGGGAACTGTCCGAAGAGCAATGGAACACCGTGATCGATGTGAACCTGTCGGGCACCTGGCGGACCATCCGCGCGGCCGTCCCCGCGATGATCGAGGCGGGCAACGGCGGCTCGATCATCATCGTCAGCTCGTCGGCCGGGCTGAAGGCCACGCCGGGCAACGGTCACTACGCGGCGTCTAAGCATGGGCTGGTGGCGCTGACGAACTCGCTGGCCCTGGAGGTCGGCGAGTTCGGTATCCGGGTCAACTCCATCCACCCGTACTCGATCGCCACGCCGATGATCGAGCGCGAGGCGATGATGGAGCTGTTCAAGAGCCACCCGAGCTATCTGCATAGTTTTTCGCCGATGCCGGTGCATCCCACCGACCACGGAGGCAAGCGGCACCGCAACGAATTCATGGCGCCCGAAGAGGTTTCCGACGTGGTGGCGTGGCTGGCCGGAGATGGGTCCGCGACGCTGTCGGGTGTCCAGATACCCGTCGACCGCGGCGCGCTGAAGTACTAACCCGGCAGGACGAGCACCGGCACTGGGCTGTGGCGGACGATTTTCGCTCCGCGAGACCCCAAGAACACCCGCGCAATTCCGCCCCGCGGTGACGTGCCCAGCGCCAGCAGTTCGCCGTCGTCCCACGCCACAGCGTCGAGCGCCTCGCCCCAGTCGTTTCCGGTAACTACTTGCAGCACAACGTCTTCGCCGACAACGCGGTCGGTTTTTAACTGCGCCAACAACTCTCGGGCATGTGCGGCCCACGCGGCCAGGATCGTGTCCTCGGCGTGCAACCCGACCTCGGGCGGAAACATCGTGCGGCCGCGTACGGCGAACGTGATGACGCGCATCGGCACGTCGAATCTCTTCGCCAGCTCGACGACTCGCTCGACCACGTGAACGGACTCGGGCGTGCCGGGATACGCGCACGTGATGCGCGCGAGCGAACCCCTGCGGGAGCCGCGGTACCCTCGCGGGCTGATCGCCACCGGCACGGGCGAGGAGTGCAGCAACCGGTCGGCGGTCGACCCGACGACCACCTGGCCGAGTTGCCCGTTGGCCGACGAGCCGAGCACCAAGAAATCCGCGTCCACAGGTTCAAGGACTTCGATCAGGCCGCCCGACACCGACCGGTGTGCCCAGTTCTGGTAGGACACCTGCAATCCCCGTGCCAGTGCGCCGAGATAGCGCTGCGCCTCACGTGCGGAATCGGCGGCCAATTGCTCAGCCCACTTGGCATATTCGGCGTCGATCTTGGCCAGCGACGGCGTCGTCCATGGCTTCGGGACGATCGTCGCCACGGTCAGCGACGTCTTCAGGGTGCGGGCCGCTTCCACAGCGAGGTGCAACGGTGCGAGCCCGCCCTTGCCCGCCAGATAGCCGACGACGACGGTCATCACTGTTCCTTCGGCGGTGTGACGACCTCGACGTCTTCGACGCCGGCGGCGGCCGTTGGGATCACACCGTCGCCGCCGTCGTTGAGCGCGCTGTGGTGGCGGCTCCACACCAGGTAGAAGATCAGCGCGACTGCCACCCACGCACTGAACGCGATCCAGGTGTACCAGCGCAGGCTGAAAAGGATGTAGGCGCAGACCGCGATCGACAGGATCGGCGTGACCGGGTAGAGCGGAACCTTGAACCCGCGGGGCAGATCCGGCTCGCGCACCCTGAGGATGATGACGCCGATCGACACCACGATGAACGCGGTGAGCGTTCCGATCGACACCATGTCGGCCAGGTAGTCCAGCGGCAAGAACCCGGCGAGGATCGCCACCACGATCGCGACGATGACGGTGTTCGTGACGGGCGTCATCGTGCGAGGGCTGACCTTGGCGAACACCGATGGCAACAATCCATCGCGGCCCATCGCAAACAGAATGCGGGTCTGGCCGTACATCACCACCAGCGTCACCGAGAAGATCGAAATCACGGCTCCCGCGGCCAGAATCGTGCTGCCCGCGATGTTTCCGGTGATGTTGTCGAGGATCACCGCCAGGCCGGCTTTTTGGTCCCCGAATTCTTCCCACGGCTGAGCGCCGAGCGCGGCTACCGCGACGAGGACGTACACGGTTGTCACGATCAGCAGCGCGGCGATGATCGCGCGTGGCATCGTGTGCTGCGGGTCCTTGACTTCGTCGCCGGCCGTCGATACCGTGTCAAGGCCGATGTAGGAGAAGAAGATTGAGCCTGCGGCCAGACTGATCCCGCCGAAGCCGAACGGGGCGAAGTCGGCGAACCGGTCGGCTTGGAACGCGGTGAACGCGACGGCCGCGAACATAAGCAGCACGCCAAGCTTGATCACCACCATCACCGCGTTGACTTTGGCCGACTCGCTGGCGCCCCGAATCAACAGAACCGCACACATCGCCACCAAGACGACGGCGGGCAGGTTGATCCAAGCGTGTGGGTCTCCGGGTTCCACCTTGTCCCACGGTGCGGCCGAAATCGCATGCGGCAGACCTACATGGAAGATGTTCTCGAGGAGCTTCGACAGGTACTGGCTCCATCCCACGGCGACCGCGGCGGTCGAGACGCCGTACTCCAGCAGAAGGCAGGCCGCGACTCCCATCGCGACGAATTCGCCCAACGTGGTGTAGGCGTAGGAATAGGTGGATCCCGACACCGGCACCGCCGAGGCCATCTCGGCGTAGCAGATCGCCGCGAGGCCGGCCGCAAGGCCCGCGATGAGAAACGAGATGATCACGCCCGGACCGGCTTCGGGTACAGCCTGCGACAGCACGAAGAAGATGCCGGTGCCCACCGTCGCACCGACACCGAACATCGTGAGCTGGAACGTCCCGATGCTGCGCTTGAGGTGATCGGATGCCCCATGCGCGACTGGGGCTCCGATGACCGGCCGCCGTCTCAGCATCTGATCTGTCAGGCTTATCGACGGGCTGGTCATGGGAGCCTCCTCGTTCGCGACTAGCCGATTATGAGCGCACCCGAGCCAAAACGACAGCGAACTGATCAACCGCCCAATCGATCTCCTGCGCGGTGATCACCAGCGGCGGCGCGAACCGCAGCGTCGAGCCGTGCGTGTCCTTGACGAGCACGCCCCGCTCGGCGAGGCGCAGACTGATCTCTTTGCCGGTGCCACAGGCCGGGTCGATGTCGACGCCCGCCCACAGACCCAGGCCGCGCACCGCCAGCACGCCGTCGCCGAGCAACCCGCGCAACCGGCGGTGCAGGTGAGCACCCAATTCCTTTGAGCGGCGCTGAAACTCGCCCGTCTCCAGCAACGCGACCACGGTAGACCCGACTGCCGTGGCCAGCGGATTGCCGCCGAACGTCGAACCGTGTTCGCCGGGGTGCAGGACGCCGAGGACGTCCTGGTTGGCGACCACGGCCGACAGCGGCACCACCCCGCCGCCCAGGGCCTTGCCGAGCAGGTACATGTCGGGCACTACGCCCCAATGCTCGCAAGCGAAGGTACGCCCGGTGCGCGCGAGTCCGGACTGGACCTCGTCGGCGATCATCAGCACGTTGTACTCACTGCACAGTGCCCGCACCGTCGGCAAATAGTCGTCGGGCGGCACGATGATGCCGGCCTCGCCTTGAATCGGCTCGAGCAGTACCGCGACGGTGTCGTCGTCGATCGCTCTGGCAAGCGCGGCGGCGTCGCCGAACGGAACCGAGCGGAAGCCGGGTGTGAACGGGCCGAAGCCGTCCCGGGCGGCCGGATCCGACGAGAAGCTGATGATGCTGATGGTCCGGCCGTGAAAGTTGTTGTCCGCCACGATGATATTCGCACGGCCTGCTGGGACTCTTTTGACGTCGGTGCCCCATTTCCGCGCGACCTTGAGGCCGCTTTCGACCGCTTCGGCACCGCTGTTCATCGGCAGCACCATGTCCTTGCCGCACAAGTCGGTCAGGGCTTTGCAGAACGGGCCGAGGCGGTCGGAATGGAACGCACGGCTGAGCAGCGTCACGCTGTCGAGCTGGGCATGGGCCGACGCGACGATGGCGGGGTGGCGGTGTCCGAAGTTCACCGCCGAATACGCGGCCAGGCAGTCGAGATAGCGACGGCCCTCGACGTCGAAGATCCACGCGCCCTCTGCGCTGGCCGCGACCACTGGCAGTGGCGAGTAGTTGCGGGCCGCGTGACGCTTTTCCAAAGCGATCGCCGCTTGCGTCTCGTCGGCGACTGCCGCATCGACAATCGTCATGGGTGTACCTCCAATGTGCAGCACTTGATCGATCCGCCGCCCTTGAGCAGTTCGGACAAGTCGACGCCCACCGGTTCGAAACCGGCATCTCGCAGCTGATCTGCGAAACCCATTGCACCGGATGGGTATACGACGTGCAGTCCGTCGGAGACGGCGTTGAGTCCGAGCACGTATGCGTCGGCACTGCCGACGACGATCGCGTCGGGGAAGAGCGCTCGCAGTTGGCCTTGCGCCGCCTCGCTGAAGGCGGGTGGGTAGTACGCGATGGTCGTGTCGTCGAGCACCGCGAGGGCCGTATCGAGGTGGTAGAAACGCGGATCGACCAACTCGAGTGAAATCACCGGCATGCGTAACAACTGCGCGATCTCGGCGTGGGCGCGGATGTCGGTGCGAAAGCCGTAGCCGGCCAACACCATTTCACCGACGAGCAGTAGGTCACCCTGTCCCTCGTTGACGTGCCGAGTTGGTGCTGCGCGGTATCCCCGCTCCTGCATCCAGGCCGCGTAGGCGACGGACTCCGGGGCGCGTTCGGCGAATTTGAATCGCGCCAGCACGGCGGTGTCGCCGGCGACGAAGCCGCCGTTGGCCGCGTACACCATGTCGGGCAGCCCGGCTTCGGGTCGGACCAGCTCGACGAGGTGGCCGAGGCGCAGATAGGTCTCGTAGAGCGACTCCCATTGCCGAGCCGCGATGTGCCGGTCGACCGGTGCGGCCACGTCCATCCACGGATTGATCGCGTACTCGACGGCGAAGAACTCCGGCGGCGTCATCACGTAGCGGCGGGTACGCGGCGTGCGGGCACCGAGTCGCGACGGTGCGTCACGACAGGCGTCATCCGCGGCGAAAAGGTACTCCGTCATCGAAACCACGATATTTCGGACCGTTCGCGCAATCAATCACCATATGTTGCTTCTGTTGCGATACTCTGTTGCGCGAATGCCTGGAATTATTCGATCTGTTGCGTAAACACTGGAGGGCGCTACGTGGACCGCCTGGATGACATCGACGAGCGCATCTTGGCCGAGCTGGCCGAGCACGCGAG
>DASWBF010000298.1:0-3221 GCA_036390735.1 Mycobacterium sp.
GTCGGTAGTCGGCCGCCGACAGCAGGTGCCGACGGGGCCGAAAGTGCGGCGAGATGCCGCTGAACGCTCGGCTACTGTTTCGTGCCTGAGCCCGGCAACTGACGTCCAGCCGCCAAGCACGCGAGCAATCGCCGCCGGCGCCATCCTGCTCATCCGAAGCAGGGACTTCGTCCCCGCACAACCAGAGCACGCAGCAGCGGAGGTATCCGCTACCGACACTGCCCCTTAGATTCGTGTAGCCCGCCCGCCGCCGGTCCGGGGTGGAACACCGCATGCACACAATGCGCAAAAGGTGAAAATCGCTTGTTGTGCGGGTTGCGCGCACAAGCGCGAAACCCTGGCCGCGAAACCGTAACTTCGGAGCAGAAGCAAGTCCGAAGAACGGAGTTTGAAATGCTAATTCGGTTGCCCGCCATGCAATTTCGCGGAGGAACGTCTAAGGGAGTCTATCTCCTGCGCGACGACCTGACGCCCTATGCCGACTCTCTCGACGCGGTGCTGTCGGCGTTGATGGGTGGAGCGCCGCGCCAGATCGACGGGCTTGGCGGCGCCGCAACGACGACGAGCAAGGTGGCGATCATCGGTCGCTCGTCGGAGGACGGCATCGACGTCGACTATCTGTTCGCCCAGGTCGACCCGCAAACCGGCAAGGTCGACTGGATCCCGACTTGTGGCAACATCCTGGCCGGGGTTGGGCCGTTTGCGATCGAGCGCGGTCTGGTCTCCGTCGCGGGTGATACGACCGCCGTGCGGATTCGCCTGTTGAACACGGGGGCCCGGGTCGTGGCGACGGTGCAGACGCCGAACGGTGCGGTCGAATACAGCGGTGATCAGGCGATCGCCGGGGTGAGCGGTACCGCCGCACCGGTGCAGCTGACATTCACCGACTTCGCCGGCGGCACCACCGGAACGCTGTTCCCGACCGGGCAGCGCGTCGACCACATCGACGGTGTCGAAGTCAGCTGCGTCGACGCGGGCGTGTGCGCCATTCTGATGCGCGCCACCGACCTCGGAATGATTGGCGCAGAAAGCCCTGCCGAGATCAATGCCGACACTGCCCTGCTGGACCGGATCGAGCGGGTTCGGCTGAAGGCAGGCGAGCTGATGGGCATGGGTGACGTCGGCGGCAAGGTGGTCCCGAAGGTGATGCTGGTGTCCGGTTCCGAGGTCGCCGACGTCCGGTCGCGCTATCTCGTGCCGACGTCATGCCACCCGGCTCACGCCGTGTCCGGCGCGATCAACCTGGCATCCAGTCTGTCGATACCGGGAACCGTCGCCTACGGTCTCGGCGACCACGGCAGCGCTCCTGGCGGTATCGGGATCGAGCATCCCGGTGGCGTGATCGAGCTGGCCGTGACCTTGGACGGCGACGCCCCCGTCGGGGCAAGCATCACCTCGACCGCTCGCAAGCTCTCCGACGGAGTGGTCTTCTTCGAGTTCGACGCCAGTGCGAAGGAGCGGTGATTCCCATGATCACTCGATTTGGACGTTGGGTGTCGGCCGCGGCGATCATCGCGGTGCTCGGCGTGGCCTTCTCGGAGATGAGGCTGCCTGCCGGGTGGTTGATCGCCGGCATGCTCGGTGCGGCGACCGTCGCATTGGTATCACGACGGGAGCTCAATCCGCCGGCCAAGGCGATGTCGGCCGCCCAGAGCGTGATCGGTGTGGTGGCGGTCGAACCTTTGACGAGGTTGACCGGTTCGGATCTGGTGCACTTCGCGGGATGTGCCGCCTTCTCGGTGAGCATCACGCTCGGGTTGAGTGTCGTGTTCGGCATTGTGCTCGCCCGCTTCGCCAAGGACCTGGGCCTGGCGACGGCCAATCTGTCCCTGATCGCCGGTGGTGCGAGCACCATTTCCTGCATGGCTCGTGAGCTCGGGGCCGACGAGCGGTACGTGGCGCTGTCGCAGTACCTGCGGCTGACCATCGTCGTGCTGACGATGCCACTGGTGCTGAGTCAACTGGGTACGGCTGATCCGACGCCGCGGTTGGTGCTGGCGCAGGATCACTGGAGCTGGGTGGGCCTGCTGGTGTTGGTCGTCGTGATCTACGCGGGTGCCAGGCTGGCCCGGCTGGCCCGGATGCCGGCACCGTTTCTGCTGGGGCCGCTGGTGGTGGGCGCAGTGGTCGCGATTGCCGATCCCTCCCTGGCCAGGTTGATGGATCCGACCGCCGTGGTGACAGGCGTCGCCTATGTGGTGATCGGCTGGCAGGCCGGCGGCGGCTTCGCCGTCGACGTCTTGCGCAGGTTCATCAAGCTGATCCCGCTCACGCTGATGTTCATCGCCCTGACGATCGGAAGCTGTTTCGCCGTGGCCGTCGCCGTCAGCGAATGGACTGGGGTGTCGCTGGCCGATGCATACCTGGCGACCACGCCGGGGGGCATATACGGTGTCTTGGCCATCGCCAACGAGGTGCACTCGGGACCGATCGTGGTCACCTTGCAGGTGCTGCGGCTGGTGACGATGGTGCTGGCCGCCGGAATGATCCCGAGGATCATCGGCGCACTGCAGCGGCGCCAGGCCCCGGCGACCGAGCCGATGGTCGTGGAGTCCAGGTCGTTGTCCACTGCCGCCGTGTCCTGACGCCTCCAGAGGTGTTTCGCCGCCCTGTCGCCTGCGCACGAGACGGTGCGCGGGCGATAGGGCGTTTGGCGAACGGTCCTGCGGCGGAGCGTTCAGCTCGGGCGGCGGTTCGTGGTCGTGGCCGCTGCCAGGAATTCCTGTTCGGGTCGTCCGGTGGTGCCATACCGGAGCCCGATCGTCACTTCAGCTGTGGTGGCCAACGTGGCGAGATAGCGTTGGGCCGTCGCCCTCGAGACGCCGATCGCCGCGGATACCTCCGCCGACGACATCGGTTTGTCCGATGCCCGCAAGGCTTGCAGCACTAATTGTTTGGTCGGGGAGGGCAGCGCACTGGATTGCTGCTGGGCGATCTTGGGACGCAGGGCATCTAATGCCGCGTCCACCTCGCCGCCACCCAGATTCGGGGCGGCGAGGATTCTGCGGTAACGGGCATAGCCGGCCAGCCGGGCCGCCAGCTCAGCGGGCGCAAACGGTTTGACCAGATAGCTCAACGCGCCCGCGGCTATGGCGGCGCGGATCGTGGCTGCTTCGGTCGCTGCCGTCAACATCATGCTGTCGCAGTGCAATTCGCGTACGAAATCGATGCCGGATCCGTCCGGAAGATATACGTCGACCAGTGCGAGGTCGACCGCCTCG
>DASWBF010000299.1:0-9931 GCA_036390735.1 Mycobacterium sp.
CAACCTCGAAATCGCCCTGCTGGCGCGTCAGGCCAATCCGAACGTGCGCGTGGTGGCCCGCCTCGTCAACACCGTCTTGCGCGACGAGGTTGCGGTGGGGAACGGCCCCGGAGCGATCCTCGACGTAGCCGACCTTGCGGCATCGTCCGTCGTCGAAGCCTGCCTGTCGCGCACCACCCACGCGATCACGATCGCCGGCGTGGAGGTCGTCGTCTCCGGCACAGAGGCGCCCCGGGATGCGACGCTGCGCGAACTGTTCGGCGATCTCGCGCCGGTCGCGGTGATCAGAGGCGAGTCGTCGCCGTCCCCCGGCGAGGTGGTTGCCTGCCCAGGACGGGACCTGACGGTGCAGGCCGGGGATTGGACCGCGATGTTGGGCACCGTCGACGAGCTCGCCGCCCAGGGCATCAGAGCCGAGCCGCACACGGCCCGTCAGCTGTATCGGCGCACGCGGATGGTCCGGATGCTCGACGGGCTGCGCATGATCCGTGAGGACGTCAACCCGGTGTTCTACCGCCTGCTGGGAGTTACGCTGGCCCTGCTCGTCGGCTCGACGGTGATCCTGCGGGTCGCCTACCAATACCCCGGAATGACCTGGGTGGATGCGTTGTACTTCTCCACCGAGACCATCGCCACCGTCGGCTACGGCGACTTCAACTTCATCGACCAGCCGACCTGGCTGAGGTTGTGGGGCGTCGCGATGATGTTCGCGGGCGTCATGACCGTCGCGATTCTGGTGGCATTCATCGCCGACCTGCTGCTGTCGCGGCGGTTCGCGCAGTCGGCGGGCCGCCGCCAGGTACGCCATCTGCGCCGCCACGTGATCGTGGTAGGGCTGGGCTCGTTCGGCATCCGCGTGGTCAGCGATCTCAAGGCGGCCGGCTACGAGGTCGCGGCGATCGAGCGCAACGACGACAACCGGTACCTGTCCGCGGCCGCCGCGCTCGATGTCCCGGTCATCTTCGGCGACGCCACACTGCGCCAGATGCTGGAGGCGGCGCGCGTTTCGGAAGCGCGCGCCGTGGGGGTGCTCACCCAAGACGACATGGTGAACGTCGAAATCGGCATCGTGTTGAAGGAAATCCTGGGCCCGCGATGGAAGCGCCGAGGCAACCGGCCCGGCGTGCCGGTGGTGCTGCGGGTCTACGACCGCGCGCTCGGCGCCGCGGTGTCCCACAGGTTCGGCTTCGCGAACGTCCGGTCGACAGTCGAGCTGGCGACGCCGTGGTTCATCGGCGCGGCGATGGGACTGCAGGTGCTCGGCACGTTCTCGGTCGGTCAGCGCTCGTTCATGGTGGGCGGGGTGCGGGTGGAGCCCGGCAGCGAACTCGACGGACTTCGCATGCTCGAGATGTCCACCCGCACCCGCGTGATCGCGATCGGCCGGGACGGCGGCGAGTTCACGCTGCACCCGCGCCGCGACACCCGGCTGAACGCCGGCGACACCGCCTACCTGGTCGGCCCGTACCGGGAACTGCTGGCCACCCTGCGCAAGGGGCAGTTCGGGATCAGCGCAGCGAAGACAGGTTGAACACGGCGCCGCTGGGATCGGCGGCGGCGGCCAGCCGCCCGTAGGGGGTGTCCTCTGCGGGACGCAGCACAGCTCCGCCGTGGTCGGTGAGCACCTGCAACGTCTTGTCGACGTCGTCCGCGCCGAAGAACGTCGTCCAATGCGACGGGATGCCATCCGGCTGGAACGTACTGCCGTCCATTATCCCGAGCACGTCGTTGCCATCGAAAATTGCTGTGGTGTAACGGAATTCGTCGGTGTCGGACTCGACGCGGGTTTGCCAGCCGAACAGCGCGCGGTAGAAGTCGACGGCCTTGGCGAAGTCGCGGGTGGTCAGCTGATGCCAGACCGGCGCACCGGGCTCGCCGAGCACCTCGAAGCCGCGATGCCCGGTCGGCTGCCACAGCCCGAACGCCGCGCCCGACGGGTCGGTGCCCATCGCCATCCAGCCCTTCTCCTTGACCTCCATCGGCTCGACGCATGTTGACCCGCCGGCCGGCGCGATGGCAGCCGCGGTCGACTGGATGTCGCCGGTGTGGAAGTAGATGGTCCAGGCGTCGGGGGCGTTCCACTCGGGCTGGTTGTGCATCAGCCCGGCGACGCGCTTGCCGTCCTTGAACGCGTTGACGTAGCCGCCGTAGTCGGGGCCGGACGGCTCGAAGGTCCAGCCGAAGACGGTGCCGTAGAACTCCTGGGCGCGGTCGACGTCCGATGACGACAGGTCGATCCAGATGGGCGCGCCGTGGGGTGGGGTGGGCATGTGAGTCTCCTTTCAGCTCACCGGTATCGACCGATGCCGCCCCGAAAACTCATCGCGCTGATCAGGAAGGCCCAGCACCCGCATCGCGTTCTGCTTGAAGATCAGCGGCAGCACGTCGGGGTCCATGTCGAGCGTCTCGAAGTCGCGGCGCCAGCGGTCCACCTGGATGAACGGGAAGTCGGTGCCGAACAGCACCTTGGTCTTCAGCTGACGGTTGGCCGCATGCACCAGCTGCGGCGGGAAGTACTTCGGCGACCAGCCGGACAGGTCGATGTATACGTTCGCCTTGTGGGTGGCGATGGCGATCTGCGAGTCGACCCACGGCACCGCGGGGTGAGCCATCACGATCGTCATCTCAGGCAAGTCGGCGGCGACGTCGTCGAGCAGAATGGGATCCGAGTGGCGCAGCTTGATCCTGTAGCCGCCGGGCAGGCCCGCGCCGAGGCCCGTCTGCCCGGTGTGGAACAGCGCAGGCACCCCGGCCTCTGCGATCGCCTCGTAGATCGGATAGAACCGCCGATCGTTCGGATCGAACGCCTGCACGCTCGGGTGGAACTTGAACCCCTTCACGCCGTATTCGTGGACCAGGCTGTGCACGCGGCGCACTGCCCGCTGGCCCTTCCACGGATCGACGGTGCCGAACGGGATCAGTATGTCGTTGTTGCGCGCGGCGCCTTCGACCATGTCCTCGACGGAGTTGGGCACGTGGCCCGAGGCCGATTCCGCGTCGATCGTGAACACCACCGCCGCGATGTTGCGCTGACGGTAGTGCTCGGCAAGCGTGTCGACGGTCGAGCCGCTCTCCGGGCCGAGCTTGAAGTACTGCCGTGTCGCGGCGCTCAGCTCGCCGTCGGTGGCCGTGTGGCCGTGGCTGTCGACCTCGACATGGGTGTGGATGTCGATCGCGTCGACGGCCGCAAAATCAATACCGTACTCGTACATGAACTTCTCCTGCATTGACTCTGCGCCCAGGGCGTTGCCTTCTCGAACTTCTGCGCCCTCACCGCAGAGTCAACGCGGCGGGCCGAACAAGGCGGGGCCGCCCAGGTGCGTCACACCCGGTGGAGACGGAAAGCTTGGCCATTCGTCAGGTCTGTGGATTTCCCTTGTCGACGGCCTTCTTCGCGGCCTCCTGCACCTTGTCGACCTTGTCCTTGTACTTGCCCTGGGTCTTCGAGTCGACGATGTCGGCGGCCTTATCGATCGCGGTGTCCACTTTGTCGGCATTCTTGGACAGAAGGTCTTTCGCCTTATCCAGAAAACTCATCGGATCAACCCTTTCATCGGTGTTCTGGTCATTCTCGTCGAGCACGCGTCATCTCCACAACCGGCGCCGGTCGCCGATGACCCTGCCCTGCACCCACCATGACGCCTCGATCGCTGCCACCGCCAGCAGCCCGATCGTCATCGCCATACTGGTCAGCGCAACGTTGGACGGGTCGAGCATGAACTTCTCCCGGGCCAGCGGAATCGAAAAGATCACGACGTACGCAAGGCCGGCGAACACCACCAGCAGCACCCGCCACCACGTGTACGGGCGCGCGACCACGGCCAGCACCCACACGCCGGACATCAGCAGCGTGATCAGCGCCGCCGTCGACGCCTGCGTCTGCTGCACGTCGCTGGCGTCGTGGCCCTGATACGCCAGCAGGTAGCAGACGAACGTCGCGGTGCCGACGATAAGACCCGACGGCAACGCCGCCGTCATGACCCGGCGCACGAAGTGCGGCTTGGCCCGCTCGTTGTTCGGCGCCAGCGACAGGATGAACGCGGGAATGCCGATCGTGAACCAAGCGGTGATCGTCACATGGATGGGCTGGAACGGAAACAGCAGCGGATCGGTGTGAAAAATCTTCGATCCCACACCGGCGATGCCGACCAGCACCGCCAGCAGCACCGAATACACCGTCTTGGTCAGGAACAGGTTGGACACCCGCTCGATGTTGCCGATCACCCTGCGACCCTCGGCCACGACGTGCGGCAACGTCGCAAACTTGTTGTCCAGCAACACAATCTGCGCGACGGCCCGCGACGCCGAGCTGCCCGCGCCCATCGCGACGCCGATATCGGCGTCCTTCAGCGCCAGCACGTCGTTGACGCCGTCGCCGGTCATCGCCACCGTGTGCTCGCGAGATTGCAACGCATGCACCATCGCCCGCTTCTGGTCCGGGCGGACCCGACCGAAGGTGGCGTAGCGGTCCATGATGTTGGCGAGTTCGTCGAGATCGTCGGGCAACCGGCGGGCGTCGAGCGTGTCGCCTTCGAGCCCGAGCGTCGACGCGACCGCACCCACCGACACCGCGTTGTCACCGGAGATCACCTTGATCGAAACATCCTGCGACGCAAAGTAATCCAGCGTTTCGTGCGCGTCGGGCCGAATGCGCTGCTCGAGGATCACCAACGCTGCGGGGGTGATCAGGCCGGGTGCCTTCGGATGGTCGACGGGCACGTCACTGGAGGCCAGCAACAGCACGCGGAGCCCTTGCGCGCCAATCTCTTCGGCTTGCTCGGCGACGGGCGACGACGGGTTCAGCAGCACGTCGGGTGCGCCGATCACCCAGTTACCGTGGTCGCGGTAGGACACGCCGCTCCACTTGGTGGCGGACTTGAACGGCGCAATCGCGGTGGCCGTCCAGCCGGGCGGCTCGTCGTAGGCCTCGGCGATGGCCTGCATGCTGGCGTTGGGCCGGCTGTCGTCGGCGGCGAGCGACGCCAGCACGCTGCCCACGTCCGCTTCGCTCACTGGCTTGGTGTCGGCCACCCGCATCCCGTTCTCGGTCAGCGTTCCGGTCTTGTCGGCGCAGACCACGTCGACGCGGGCCAGGCCCTCGATCGCGGGCAGCTCCTGCACCAGGCACTGCCGTCGGCCCAGCCGGACCACGCCGACCGCGAACGCGATCGACGTCAGCAGCACCAGCCCTTCGGGCACCATCGGCACCAGCGCGCCGACCATCCGCAGCACGGATTCGCGCCATCCCGCGCCGGTGGTGAACAGCTGGGTGTAGATGATCAGCAGCCCGGCCGGGATCAGCAGATATGTGATGAACCGCAAGATCGTGTTGATGCCGCTGCGCAGTTCGGATTTCACGAGCGTGAACTTGCTGGCCTCCTCGGCCAGTTTGGCGGCGTATGCTTCGTGGCCGACCCTCGTCGCCCGGTAGGCGCCGCTGCCGGCGACGACGAAGCTGCCCGACATCGCCGGGTCGCCGATGTCCTTGGCGATCGAGTCGGCCTCACCGGTCAGCAGTGACTCGTCGACCTCCAAGTTCACGTCCTCGACCACAGTGCCGTCGACGACGATCTGGTCGCCCGGACCCAACTCGATGACGTCGTCCAGCACTACTTCGCTGGGCAGCAGTTCGCGTGTTCCGCCTTCGCGGCGCACCAGCGGCTTGGCCTGACCGACGATCGCGAGCTTGTCCAGTGTCTGCTTGGCGCGGATCTCCTGGATGATGCCGATTCCACTGTTGGCGATGATCAGCAGACCGAACAGCCCGTTGATCAATGAGCCGGTGGCCAGCACGATGACGAACAGCACCCCGAGGATCGCGTTGATCCGGGTGAACACGTTGGCGCGGACGATCTCGGACACGGTGCGCGCCGCCCGGGTGGGTACGTCGTTGGTCTTGCCCTCGGCGACCCGCTGTGCGACTTCGGCGTCGGTGAGCCCGGTCGCCAGCGCCGGAGCCGCGGGATCCGTCATGGCTTGCAGAGTAGCCACTCAGCGCGTGAACGTGCCGAGCTTGTCAGTGTCGAAGTACTCCAACGTCAACGTGTTCCCGTTGAACGTTGCCTTCGAGATCGTTCCCGGCGGCGCATTCTCGCTCTGCACGGTGAACGTGAACGTGTCGCCGTCCCAGTGCGACAACGGAAACTTGTCGCCGCGCGGGCCGATCGACAACTCCAGCGCGCCATTGACTTCGGCGACTTTCGCCGGACCCCAATACGGGTTGGCGTATTCGCCGACGTACGCGTTGAGTGGCCTGGCCGGGGCCGGGTCGGCGGGCGTCTGCTTGCCGACAAGCGAGCCTTCGGGTTTGTCCATCTCAGCGAAGACCTGCCGGTACAGCGCGGGCCAGTCCTCCCGGATCCCGCCGTACTGCACGAGATCCATGAACTGCGCGCCCAGCGTCTCGGGAACACCGATTGGCGCGGCGTTGGTCAGCGCGATCAGCCCGACGTTCGCGGACGGCAACGCCGCGAACGCTGTCGCGGCGCCCAGCCCGAACGCACCCGAATGGCTGAACTGGGTGCGGCCCGACGACGTCACCGACACGTTGAAGCCGTGGCCGTAGAACGACGCGCGCGCGTTAGGGTTCGCTGCGGGCGCGGAGATCACCTGCGGAGTCACGGTGGGCAGCAACGCTTCCGGCGACGCGATCCGCACGCCGTTGTAGGTGCCGTTGCCGAGCACGAGCGTCAGCCAGCGGGCCATGTCGTTGATCGACGAACTCACACCACCGGCCGGTGACTGCGCGTCGGGGTCTCGGGTGTAGAGCGGCTGGTACCCGTCGGGTGTTTTGACGTGGCCCACGGCGCGATTCGCGCGGGCTTGGAAGTCGGCGAACCGCGAACTCGTCGACGTCATGCCCAAAGGCCGGTACAGCACCTCGTCTGAGAGCACGTCCCACGGCTTTCCGGCTGCGGCAGCGACGGCCTCGGCGCCGGCGGTGAGCCCGAAGTTGGTGTACTCGTACGTAATTCGGAACGGGGCCAGCGGCAGATACCTCAGCCGTTCCAGCACCTGCCGCCGGTCGTAGCCGAGGTCTTCGAGGATGTCACCGGCGTGGTCGGGCAGGCCGGACCGGTGCGAGTACAGGTCGGCGATCGTCGCGGTGCGGGTGACGTAGGGGTCCGCCAGCTCGAACCAGGGCAGCTTGGCAGACACTGGTGTGTCCCAGCCGATCGCGTTCGCGGTCACCTCGTGGGCCACCACGGTCGCCCCCATGGGTTTCGACAGCGACGCGAGCTGGAATACGGTGTCGGCGTCGACCTTGGCGCCCGTCCGCACATCGCTGACGCCAAACCCTTTGACGTAAGCCACCTTTCCGTCGTGCACGACCGCAACGGCCATGCCAGGGATGCCCGAGCTCTTCATCAAGTCGTCGACGAGGCCGTCCAGTTTGCCGATGGCATCGTCGACCCGGCCGGCCGGAATGTCGATGCCGGACACCTCGTTCGGCGGGACGTCGGACGATGGCGACGCAGAACGCTGCGGCGACCCGCACGCCACGAGAAGCAGGACTGAGGCGAGCGCCGCTAGCCGTCGCCGAGTTCTGCACCAGGGCTGTGGTTTCCGCGGGATCACGACCGTCGTGCAGATTTCGGCGGCGCTCACAGCCGCCACCAGGCGTCCAACGTGGAGGGCTCCGATAAATCGATGCGGTGGCCGGGCTTGGGCACCGCGACGCCGACACCGGCTGAACCTGCGGCGTCGACAAGCCGGTCGACGGGCTCCGCCCAGGGATGCGGCGCAAGCCGGAACGTGCCCCAGTGAATCGGCACGAGAAGACCCTTGCCGGGCCCGCTGACGTCGAGGTGGGCGCGGACGGCCTCCTCGGGATTCATGTGAATGTCTGGCCACAGCCTGTTGTATGCGCCGACAGGCATCAGCGTCAGATCGAACGGCCCGTGCTGCGAACCGATTTCGGCGAAGCTCCTGGTGTAGCCGGTGTCGCCGCCAAAGTAGGCGCGGTGCTGCGGGCCGGTGATCACCCACGACGCCCACAGCGTGGTGTTGCGGCTGACGAACCGGCCGGAGAAGTGCCGCGCCGGCGTGCACACCAATGTCAGGTCGTCGACGGAAGCGCTTTGGTCCCAGTCCAATTCGATGATCCGCTGCTGGGGAATGCCCCAGGTGCGCAGGTGAGTGCCGACCCCGAGCGGGACGACGAACGGCGCGCGCTGACTGCGGGCGAGCGCCAACACCGTGTCGAGGTCGAGATGGTCGTAGTGGTCGTGGCTGATCACCACGGCGTCGACGGCCGGCAACGCCTCCAACGGGATCGGCGGCGGATGCAGCCGCTCCGGTCCGACGGTGTGCGATGGCGAGCACCGGTCACCCCAGACCGGGTCGGTGAGCACGCGGTACCCGTCGATCTCCAGCAGGGAGGTGGAGTGGCCGAACCAGGTGACGGCCAGCGGTGCCGGCGGCATGCCGAGGCCGGCTGGCTTCACGACGGGAATCTCACCGGATGGCCGGCCCGCACGGCCGCCCAGCATCTCGCGCAGCAGAATCCGCTGCTCTTCGCGGTTGACTTCGATCATCGAGGCGGGGTCCACGTTGACGAACCTGCCGTCCCGATAGTTCGGCGACCCGTCGGCCACCTCACGAATGGCCAGCGGACTGGCGCCCAACGCCGCGGGGGCGCCGCGCAGCGCGCGCAGCAGCCATCCGCCCCCTAGCAGCGTGGCGGTCCCGATGCCGACTCGCAGCGCGCCCCGCAGCATCTCGGCTCAGGCGCCCTTGAAGTTGGGTTGCCGCTTCTGCATCCGCGCCACCTGCGCCTCGATGACGTCCTGGCTGGCCCACGCCCTTTCGAACAGCTCTTTGTGAACCGGCGACTGGTCCTCGTAGGCGCCGTCGTCGTTCAGCACGCGCTTCGCGTGACGCAATGCCAGCGGCGCCAGCCCGGCGATCTCCTCGGCCCACTTCTGCGCGTCGGCCAGCGAGCCGATCCGGTTGGCCATGCCTGTTTGCAGCGCGACGTCGGCGGTGAGCTTCTCCGCGGTCAGCAGCATCGAGCGGGCGCGCCCGTGACCGGCCAGCGACGTCAACCGCCGGATACTCCAATTGTCAAGCGCCAGGCCGTATTTGGCGGTTGGAAATTGGAAGAACGCGTCCGGTGACACCACGCGGAGGTCACAGATCATCGCCAGCTGCAGTCCCGCGCCGATCGCCGGACCGTTGATCGCGCCGATCACCGGCATCGGCGCTTCGTCGATGGCCTTGTTCAGCGCGATCAGTCGGTCCGGGTAGTCCTCCGCGAACGCGTCGCCGGACAGGTCGGCGCCCGCGCAGAACACGCTGCCCTGTCCGGTCAGCACGACGGCACGGATGTCGTCGGCCACCGCCTGCACGATCGCCTTGCGCAAACCCTCGACGAGCTCGGAGTTCAGCGCGTTGCGCCGGTCGGGCCGCTGCATCTCGATGGTCGTGACGTGGTCGACTCGGGTGACACCGATCATGGGGCCACCCTATCCGGGGGGCGCTGGCTACCCTCAGTTCGGTGAGCCGGATCCCCGCCACCGTGCTGCGTGACGCGGTGCTCGACGCTGGGTCGTTCGTCAGCTGGGACACCGCTCCCCTCGACGTGGCGGCCGACGACGACTACGCCCGCGACCTCGCGCAGGCCCGGGCGTCGACAGGGTTGGACGAGTCGGTGATCACCGGAGAGGGCACGGTGCATGGCCGGCGCGTCGCGGTCGTCGCATGCGAGTTCGACTTCCTCGCCGGCTCGATCGGCGTGGCCGCGGCCGAACGGATCACCGCGGCGGTGCAGCGCGCCACCCGCGACCGGCTGCCTCTGCTGGCGTCGCCGAGCTCGGGCGGTACCCGGATGCAGGAGGGCACGGTCGCGTTCTTGCAGATGGTCAAGATCGCCGCCGCGGTGCAACAGCACAAGCAAGTGCATCTGCCCTACCTGGTGTACCTGCGGCAC
>DASWBF010000300.1:0-6162 GCA_036390735.1 Mycobacterium sp.
GCGGGCGGACGGCGCCCACTCAGCTCGCACGGCCGGTGAAACTCAATGTCCCGTCGGAGGTTTGAAGCTGCGCCGAGGCTGCAAATCAGCAGGGAAAGATCGAGTAGACGCCCTGTGAAAATACAGTTTCGGCGCAATGAGGTTAGGCCTTCTTGGCCGGCCTCTTGCGAGCGCCCTTCTTTGCGGCCCGCTTCTTCACCGGCCCGCGGGCGCGGCGGTCGGCCAGCAGCTCGGCAGCACGTTGGTCGGTGATCGTCAGCACGTCGTCGCCCTTGCGCAGGCTGGCGTTGGTCTCGCCGTCGGTGACGTACGGGCCGAACCGCCCGTCCTTGATCACCATCGGCTTACCCGTCGCCGGGTCGTTGCCCAGCTCGCGCAGCGGCGGCAGCGAAGCTGCTTGTCGCCCACGGCGTTTGGGCTCTGAGTAGATCTTCACAGCCTCGTCGAGCGTGATCGTGAACATCTGCTCTTCAGTCGCCAGCGACCGAGAGTCGTTGCCGCGCTTCAGATATGGTCCGTAGCGACCGTTCTGTGCAGTGATCTCCTCGCCGGTCGACGGGTCAACGCCCACCACCCGGGGCAGCGACAGCAGCCGCAGCGCGTCTTCCAGGGTGACGGTCTCCAGATCCATCGTCCGCAGCAGCGACCCGGTGCGTGGCTTCGGGCCGGTTGGCTTCTTGCCCTTCTTGGCGGCCACGCCGTCGCCGTCGTCGTCGGGCGGCGTCGGCAGTACCTCGGTGACATACGGACCGAAGCGGCCGTCCTTGGCGACGATCTCATGCCCGGTCTCCGGGTCGACACCCAGCGATCGGCCCTCTTGCGGTGTGGCGAACAGCTTTTCGGCCAACTCGAGGCTCAGCTCGTCGGGAGTGATCGAGTCGGACAGATTCGCCCGCTGCGGCGTCGGCTCACCGTCGGATCCGACGATCATGCGCTCCAAATACGGCCCGTTCTTGCCGACGCGGACATAAATCGGGCGTCCCTCGTCGTCGTCAAAGAGCTTGATGGAGTTCACTTCTCGCGCATCGATGCCCTCGAGGTTGACCCCGACCAGCTTCTTCAGTCCGCCCGCACGTGCGATCGACTCCGGTACGCCGTGCTCGCCGCCGAAGTAGAAGTTGGTCAACCACACCGTGCGCTGCTCTTGGCCGTTGGCGATCTCGTCGAGCTCGTCTTCCATCGCCGCGGTGAAGTCGTAGTCGACCAGCCGGCCGAAGTGCTGCTCGAGCAGACCCGTCACCGCGAACGCCACCCACGACGGCACCAGGGCACTGCCCTTCTTGAACACGTACCCACGGTCCTGGATGGTCTTGATGATCGACGAGTACGTCGACGGCCGACCGATGCCGAGGTCTTCCAGCGCCTTGATCAGCGACGCCTCGGTGTAGCGAGGCGGCGGGTTGGTGGTGTGCCCGTCGGCGGTCAACTCGGTCGCCGTGACGTGCTGACCCTGCTGAAGCTGCGGCAGCCGGCGCTCGGCGTCGTCGGCTTCACCGCCGGCGAGGTCGTCGAGGCTTTCGACGTACGCCGACAAGAAGCCCGGGAACGTGATCGTGCGCCCGCTGGCGGACAACGCCACCGACTGGCCGTCGGACGACTGGCCGGTGATGCGCAAGCTCAGCGTGGTGCCGCGCGCGTCGGCCATCTGCGAGGCGACCGTGCGCTGCCAGATCAGCTCGTAGAGCCGGAACTCGTCGTTGTCGAGTCGCGCGTGCAGCTGCCCCGGGGTGGCGAAAGATTCCCCGGCGGGCCGGATCGCCTCGTGCGCCTCCTGCGCGTTCTTGACCTTGCGGGTGTACTGGCGCGGCGTGGGATGCACGTACTCGTCGCCGTACAGCTCGCGCGCCTGCCTGCGCGCGGCGTCGATCGCCGACTGCGACAGCGTGGTCGAGTCGGTCCGCATGTAAGTGATGTAACCGTTCTCGTATAGCCGCTGCGCGACGCTCATCGTGCGCTCCGAGCTGAACCGCAGCTTGCGGCCCGCCTCCTGCTGCAGCGTCGACGTCATGAACGGCGCATACGGCTTGCGGGTGTAGGGCTTCTGCTCCACCGACGAGACGGTCAGCTCAGCACCACGCAACCCTCGCGCCAGCGCTCCGGCGCTGTCGGCGTCGAGCACCAGCACGTCGTTCTTCAAATGGCCCAGCGAGTCGAAGTCGCGGCCGGTGGCAACACGGCGGTCGTCGACGCTGACCAGCCGCGCCGAGAAGCTGCGCGGCGTCGCCGACGCGCCCGCGTCCAGCTCGGCCACCACGTCCCAGTAGCTGGCGCTGCGGAACGCCATCCGGTCGCGTTCGCGCTGGACGATGATCCGCGTGGCCACCGACTGCACCCGGCCCGCTGACAGCTTGGGTGCGACCTTCTTCCACAGCACCGGGCTGACCTCGTAGCCGTACAGCCGGTCCAGGATGCGGCGAGTCTCCTGCGCATCGACCAGGTCGCTGTCCAAGTCACGCGGGTGCTCGGCGGCGGCACGGATCGCCGGCTCGGTGATCTCGTGGAACACCATCCGCTTGACCGGAATGCGCGGCTTCAGTGTCTCCAGCAGGTGCCAGGCGATCGCCTCGCCCTCACGGTCGCCGTCGGTGGCCAGATACAACTCGTCGGCGTCCTTGAGCTTGCTCTTCAGCTCACTGACCGTGCTCTTCTTGTCCGGGCTGATGATGTAGAGCGGCTCGAAGTCGCGGTCCACGTTCACGCCGAGCCGCGCCCACGGCTCCGACTTGTACTTGGCCGGCACATCAGCGGCGGCCCTCGGCAGGTCGCGGATGTGGCCGCGGGAGGATTCGACGACGTAGTTGGAGCCCAGATAACCGGCTAATTTGCGCGCTTTGGTCGGCGACTCGACAATGACGAGCCGTCGTACACGTGCGTTCCCGTTGCCGCTCGTGCGGCCGTCGTCAGCCAACTGCGCTTACGCTCCACTTCTTCCTGCCGATCGGCGCCCTGCGGGCCTGTCAGCACCTGACAAGATGACACCCCGAGCGTGCCGACGCAAACTGGCTCCCCCGTCAACTCCCCTCAGACGTGAGGCCACTGCCCTAACGCCTCGACGTCGTCGGGCGGTTCCCCTACGTTCTCTACCAGGCGTGATAGCCGACGGCGGCCGCTGATCCGCAGTGCGGGACGGGCTCCGCGGGTGCCGATCAATGTCGGCGCGATCCCGACCCGCATCAGCGCCGACGCCAACGGGGAGTGGGTATCCGGCGCGTGCGGATCCAAACCCAGCAAGTAGCGGTCCGCTTCGGGGGTGCCCGCCGCGAGGACCCAGGCCCTCAGCTCGCGTGGGCCGGGCAGCCACTGGCGCGGCACGGTCTTGACGGCGCCGCGCGTCCAGTCGTCAGCGATGCTGACCAGGCGCGAGTCCACCGACGTGCGCACCAGCGGAGTGTCCTCGTCGGTGCGGGTGATCTCGGGCTCGAGGCCGGCATCGTCCATCATCTCGGCCAGCGCCTCGGCGCGCCACGGACGTTCGACGACCACGGACAGCCGCGCTCCGGTGCCGACCAGCACCACCTGACCGGGGGCGGCCAGCACGCCGGTCAAGTCGGTCACCGCAGGCGGCACCGACTCGGCCGAGAAGAAGGACAGCTGGCTCACGTCACGACAGTAAGCCCGCTCGGATCGCCGCGAGCGTGCGCGTAGTGCCAACCTGCGCGGCGTGTCGCTGGACAAACATGCACGCTCGCACGAAGAGGAGGCGAGCAAGAGAAAACCCCCGCAGGTCGAGACACTGCGGGGGTTTTGTCAGGTCTGGCTACTCAGATGGAACGCACACCTGTGGCCTGCGGCCCCTTCGGGCTCTGCCCGACCTCGAACTCAACTCGTTGGTTCTCCTCCAGGGTGCGAAACCCATTCCCTTGAATCTCCGTGTAGTGGACAAACACGTCAGCAGATCCGTCCTCCGGCGCGATAAAGCCAAAGCCTTTCTCCGCGTTGAACCACTTCACAGTTCCCTGTGGCATTTCTCGATGTTTCCTTCTCTTACAGGGTTGCGGTGCACCGTCTTTCGGTACACCGGGCCCGTTCCGACCGCTAATCCTTCGTGGTGTCGCCGATCTCAACCGACTTGCCATCCTCGCAGGAACCGCGACCGCAACGTCGATCCTGCGAGTGCAATAACACGAACACAGAAGCTGCGACCGTGGTCAGTCAATCATGTTCGCCGCAATTGCAACAGTCTTGGGCGCCTGAACTCATGAACAATTCACCTGGCGGAGATGTCGACATATGTCCGGGTGCGCAGCCATGATGAGCGGGCCGATTTGGATTGGCGGGTGTCGTGGTTGACCGGGTGGGCGAGGACCAATGGTTTGGCATTTGGGCAGGTGGTTGCCGAGGGTCGGTTCCGGGCTGAACGGCAACCGCGCGAGGTTTGGCCCGGGTGTTGTCAGACCCATCTGCCAGGGTGATTGTTGTGAAGCATCGAGGTCGGCTGGCGCGTTGTGGGTGGCGCATCTGCAAGCCGCGCTGGCGGGGCAGGGTCGCCAGGTTGTGGTCGTCGACAGCGGTGACACGCCCCGATGATGCGGTGCGCGACATGGTCGATGTTCTGAGGTCGATGTGCGCCTGCTGGTATAGGCGTGGCGGTGCGCGGCACCGGGCGTTGCGTGCGGTAACTGCTGTTCGGCGGCAGCCGGACGCGGCCGAGGCTATGGGATAGAGGTGGTGGCGGGGGTTGAGATTCCCGACGGCTGGGTGGCCCAGGGGTACCGGTTTGCCCTGGATCCGACACCCAGGCAGGTCGAGGAATTGCTGTCGCATGCCGGTGGGGCGCGGTTTGCCTACAACGTGATGCTGGCGGCGGTGAAAGCCAACCTGGATCAACGCGCCGCCGAGCGCTCCTGTGGGATCGCCGAGGACGATCTGACGCCGTGCATGAGTTGGTCGTTTGTGTCGCTGCGCAACGACTGGAACCAGCGCAAGCACACTGTCGCGGTGCGTGCCGACGGCACGCCGTGGTGGCCGGGCAACTCCAAAGAGGTGTACGCCAATGCGTGCCGGGCGCTGGCCGACGCCCTGTCGCACTGGGCCGACTCACGAAAAGGTGCCCGTAAGGGTCCGCGGATGGGGTTCCCCCACTTCAAAACGAAAACCCGTGCGGTCAAGAAGTTCTCGTTCACCACTGGCACGATTCGGGTCGACCCGGACCGTCACCACATCACCTTGCCCCGGCTCGGGACCATCAAGACCCACGAGAGCACCCGCAAGCTGGCCCGCCGGATCCAGACCGGCACTGCCCGCATCCTCAAGGCGACCGTGCGCTTGGAGCGGGGCCGCTGGCTGGTGGCGTTGACTTGCATCGTGGCGCGCCAGACCGGTCGGCCGGCGCATGTGAAACCCGGTGCTGCGGTGGTGGGCATCGACGCCGGGGTCAAGGACTTGATCGTGGTCGCCGATCCCGCCGGCAACGAGCTAGCCCGCCACCGCGCGCCGCGCGAGCTCAAGCAGGCGCAATCCAAACTGCGGGCGTTGCAGCGCAAGGCGGCTCGCCAGGTCGGCCCCTGGGACCCGACGGCCCAACGTCGCCAGGATCCGTCGCAAGGCTGGCTGCGCACCCAACGCCAGATCGGGCGCGCCCATGCCCGGGTGGCGAACCTGCGCGCCGACCGCATCCACAAGCTCACCACCGCCCTGAGCCAAACCCATGACGTGATCGGCGCCGAGACACTGGCGGTGAAGAACATGATGGCCGGCGGCGGGGCAGGCAAACGTGGCCTCAACCGTGCACTGGGCGACGCCGGCCTGGGCGTGTTGTTGCGACAACTCGATTACAAGACCGGCTGGTATGGCTCACGGGTCCTCAAGGCCGATCGGTGGTTTCCCAGCTCGAAATTGTGCTCGGGCTGCGGTGTGGTGAAAGCCAGGCTGCACCTGGCCGAGCGGACATATGAATGCGACAGCTGTGGTCTCACGATCGATCGGGATCTCAACGCAGCGGTCAACCTAGCGCGCTACGCGCAACAACAAACGGACCCGAGTACCGGGGTCGTCACGGGCGGAGCCGACCTTAAGCCGTCACCTCCCGGTGACGCTAATGGCAATGAAACCCGAACCCGAGCCGAAGTAGGCGACAACGCCGATGACGGTGGGAGTGCCCCTCCAAAGAGAAGGCTGCCTGAAATGCCAGTCATACAAAATACACTCACATTTCAGGTAACG
>DASWBF010000301.1:0-3766 GCA_036390735.1 Mycobacterium sp.
CAATGCTGCTCGACGAAATGGCTGCCCTAGACCGCCGCAGCGGCACGAGGTGGCGAAGGTACTCCGGACAATGGCTGACACGTTCGCCGAGGTGCCCGACGGTCGGAATACCACACACACACATACATTCTGTGGAATCAAAATTGTCAAGTTCACGAGGATTTCCCGGTTCGGATCTGCACGATCGGCAGCATGGTCACGGTCGCGGGCGTGCCGAGCTCACGCGGGGTGGGTCCAGCGGGAGTCGGTACGTCGGCGAGCCGGTCGAGCAGTGTGGTGACGGCGGTGTGTCCGTCGTCGACGGCGGCGCGTTCATCGTCGGTGAGCGGGATGCTGGCGAGCATGCGCTGCAGGTTATCGCTTGCCTCGAGCAGCTGGGCTTTGGTCGAGCCCTTGGGGATGTAGAAATCGCAACGAGCGCAAGCCATTCGGTGCGGGCATTGTTCGAAGAAGCTGTAGGTGCACCAGCCGTGGCCGAGGTCGTAATGCTGCCAGGGTTGGCCGGCGGCGGATGCACCGGAGGTGACGGCGTCGCGGTCGATGAGGACCTCGATGGTGCGCACGTTGCGGGCGAAGTATCCGGCTTGGGTGTAGGCCTTGGACAGCGTGTTCGGGGTGATCTTGGCGTAATGCTGGGTGGTGGTCGGGGTGCGGTGGCCTAGCCAGGCCTGCAGCTCGAACAGCGTCATCGGCTCCTTGGCGTTGTAGAGCTGGCTGGCGATGGTGGAGCGGGCGCGGTGGCTGGTTATCTTGCCGCGGACGTCGGCGGTGGGGACGCCGGCCTTGGCGCACAGCGCCGGGATGATGGTGTGGTTGATGTAGACCTTGGCCACGGGCTGAGCGCGCACCGAGAACAGCATGTGTACATGCTCTTTAGTCTTGCGGTCCAACCGTTTCGGCTGTTCGGGTCGAAGCACCTGCCACGCCTGGACGGCTTGGCCGACGATCGGGTCGACGGGCTTGGTGAACGCAGTGCCGGTCTTGTGCACCGGCACGTCGAGCAGGCAGACCGCGTCCTCGGCGAGGACCTCGCGTGAGTCGCCAGCGATGGGCAGGCCCGTGTGCTGCCAGCGGATGCATCCCACCCGCAGTCGGGTGATCTCGTCGCTGCGCAGCCCGGAGAACAGCCAGGTCAGTGTGACCGCGCGGATCAACTCCATCGGATAGTAGGTGTAGGTGCCGGGCAGATCGGCGGGTTGCAGGTTCAGCCCCGCCCACAGCAGCTTGGCCCACACGTCGTCGGCGATGACGCGGGGGTTGGTGCCGATCAGGGCGGCGATGCTGCGTGGCACGGCCAATGCCCGGTTCGGGTCGAACCGGCGGCCGATCCATTCCCATTCCTGGCAGTCCCGAAAGAACGTGCGAGTGGCCACGAGGTTTTGCGCCTTGGTGCGCGGCGAGATCGGTTCTCCCACACGGGCGCCGAGTCCCTCGCGACGCTGAACCCAGTCGCCGACGCTCATCCGGTCGACGGCGGCGACCCAGGCGGCGCAGGTCGCCCTGGTCCACTGGCCGGGTTGGGTGATCTCGGGGTGCTCGGCGGCCAACCACCGTCCGCTCTTGGCCGTGATGGTGCGGATCATGGCGCGCACCTTCGGGGTCAGTGCCGAGGTGGCATACCAGCGTTCGATCCAGGCGGCCCACGCCGGGTCAGTGCCCTCGATGCCAGCAGCGTGGTTGTAACCGGTGCGCACCGGTGGATCGCAGTGACCCAGCGCGGCGACCACGCGCTGCAGCGCATACAGCATCGACCCCTGGTGCCCGTCGCTGGCCGGATGCGCCCGCAGCGCCGCGAACGCCGCGGTGTCCAGATCGTCGAGCCGCGGACTGTGGTTGAGCAGCAGGGCTTGGCTGAACACCCCCCGCATCCGGTGCGTGACACCGGTGCTGTCCCGGTATCCCCACCGGTCGAGCACCTCGCCGGCCCGACGCAGCGACTCGTCGACAGCAGGTTCACCAAAGATCAAGCAGGCCAAGTGGAGCCGATTGAAAGTGCCCAGCCGGTGAAAGTCGGTGAACCCGCCGAGCAGGTAGGCCAAAGCCACGATGTACGGTCGCACCGTTGACTCGGTCGGCGGTGTCTGCGTGGTCAGGAACTCGCCGGCGCTGGTCCCGCACAACCGCGCCCACTCCCACGGCGCCCAGCCCCACCAGCTGCGGCCGGAGTCCGCGCACTGCTGTAAGACCACTCCTGCCGCGTGCGCGCCCGCGCGTCGGTAACGCACGTGCTCGCCGTGATGCAGCGCGGCGACGGCCTCATCGAGCGGTTCGACCAAGCGGGCCAACGCATTCCATTGTGGAGCTGTCTTTTGCGGCACGCCCCAGTTACGGCGCAGCCCGACCGGACCCAGCGCGGCCAGCGCCGCGGCCTCGCCGTCGAGCAGCCCGAGCCGGCGATCCCAGCGACCGTCCCGAAGAAGATGCCCAGACAGTCGGCCGCGGTCCGCGGCGGCCGACTGTACCGACGTGACGACGGTCATGGGGGGTCCTGTCCGCTGACTTCGGGTCCGGTGAGCATGCCGATCCGCCACGCATGGATCTGCACCATCGAGGAGTTCAACTTCGCCGACAGGTCCCGCCCGGACAGGTGGATGTACTGCAGCGTGGAGTCGGTGCTGCGATGCCCGGCGAACGTGGCGATCGCGTGCAGCTCCCAGCCCATCCGGGCCAGATCCGTCAAGCACAGATGCCGCGTTGTATGGGTGGAGAACCGGGGAAGGTTGGCCGCCAACGCGATTCGCCGCACCACCTTCGACCACGTCCACAACGTGACGGGTTGGGCGTGGTTGCGGTGCGACTCCGACAGGAACAAACCGCCCCGGGCCCGGCTCAGCGTCGCCCGGTGCGCCAGGTACTTCGCCAGCAGCACACCCGTGGGCGCCGAGTACGGCACCATCCGCTCCCGGCGGGTCTTCGTGGTCTCCGCACGCACCCGCAACGTGCGGTGCGCCGGGTCGAGATCGTCGCTGCGCAGCGCGCACAGCTCCTCCCGGCGCAACGCCGCGTCATAGGCCAGCGCGAACATCACCCGGTTGCGGATCGGCTCCTCGGCCACCACGCCCAACAGGCGCAGCCAGTCGGCCTCACTGGGGATCCACGGCAGCTTCACCATCCGCTGCACCAGCGCACCGGCCCGACCACCAAACGCTCGACCCGGCGTATAACGGCCCCGGCCAACAGGATTCGACTCACGCACGCCTTCTTCGACCAGGAAGTCGAAGAACAGTCGAACCGGCACCAGACGCTGCTGCAGGGTGGCGTTGGACAGCCCCGACCCCGAGTCCAGCGCCACCACGTTGGTGCCGCGCCGACTCGGCCGCGACGTCAACTCCCGCACGAACACCGCCACCTGCGCCCGGGTCGCGGACAGCGGGTCGATCCCCTCCCGCTCACAGACCTGCAGAAACTCCGCCAGCCCCCGCCCATACGCATCGATAGTTCGCGGGGCACGCCCCAGATCGATCCAGATCTCCAACCACTCCAATGCCCGATCGTGCCGAGTCAACACCGGCCACTTCGTCTCCAACGCCCCAGACACGCCCAACCCCATATGTCACCCCGACCCCCGCTGAACAGTGACGCTACGAGGCCGAACCGCGCTCCCCGCCGACCGACACGCGGTCTGATTCCACGTAACTTATAAATACCGGTGCCCCTTGCGGTAGGCGATCTCGTCGATCCCGATCCGGGACAGCCCATCCAGCAGGTCGTTGGTGTCGCGGCCATCGGCCACCACCCTGGTCACGATCGCCGCCACGGTGCGCCA
>DASWBF010000302.1:0-3018 GCA_036390735.1 Mycobacterium sp.
GATCGACTGGGTGGAAGCGGCCCGCGGCCGCTGCGACCCGCGGGCGCTGGACGACCTGTGGGCGAATGTGCCGGAACCGATGCGGCTTTCACGCTTCGCCGAGTCGAGTGTTCCACCGGAGTTCGCGGGAGCGTTCTGCCACGACGGGACCTGGCGGGCCGGGGTGGACCTGTCGGAGCTGCCGGAGCCGATGCGCCGGGAGGTGGCGTGGTGTGTGTTCCGCATCATCGAGTTGGGCGGGAAGATCCCGACACCGGGGTTGAGCATGCTGGTGCGCCGACTGGGTGAGGTGATCGCCGATCGTGCCGGGCGCGCGCCGGCCTCCCTGCTCGGGGTGTCCGTGCCGGAGTGGTGCCAACAGATCCAGCGTGCGGTGCACCGCCGCAGCGGGCGGCTGCCGGCGGCTACCACGATGACCACCATCCGCCGGTTGCTGACGCGGATGATGCGTCTGCTCGTCACCGCCTCCGACACCGGCCCGTGGTGGCAGCGGGACCAGTGGAACCCGGTGGAGGACAACCGGATTCCGCTGCGCGATCACGAGCCGATGGGCCGGTACTCGGTGCGGTTCGACCGGATCGGCACCCGGTGGCTGCGGCGCGGCGTGCAGTGGCACTGCAAGGTCGGCCTGGACACCGGGGTGTTGAGCTGGTCGACGGTGCACCGCCGAATCGTGGCGGTGGGCGAGTTCGACGGGTTCTTGGCCCGTCGCGGGGTCGATGGGCCGTGGTTGGCCGATCACGCGGCCGGGATACGCGCGCTCATGCTGGATTTCCTCGGTCATCTCCGCGCCCGTCCGGTCACCCGTGGACGCCGCACCGGCCAGCGGTTGTCGCCGGCGTCGGTGCAGCGCCTGGCCAGCGATGTGGAGCAGTTCTACCTGTTCATGACCGACAACAAGGACGCGGCCGCCGCCGCGCTGGCCGAACCGGGCTGGCTGCGACTCGGACCCGAGCACGCCGGCTTCTATCGGCGTGGTGAACTGCCCGGCAAGCCGCGGCCCCGACTCGACGGTCAGGTCATCGACGACGACGCCATGACCCGGATCATGGGCGGGCTGGATCTGCTCGGCGCCGCGGTCGCCGACGGCGGGTTCGGTGACGAGCAGGCCATGCGGATCACCATGCTGGTGGCGTTGCTGGGCCGGCGTGTCAGCGAGATCTGCCTGCTCGACCGCGACCCACTGCTGCCGTTGTCGCCGACAGCCCCGTCCTCGCCGGGAGAGCCCGCGGCAGTCGGCGACGACCAGGCACTGGTCGCCAAGCTGCGCTACCAGCAGACGAAGATCGACGGTGCTCCGGACACCATCCTCGTGCCCGCCGAGGTCGTCGCGATCATCCGCGAACAGCAACAGTGGGCGCAGCGGTTCTTCGCCGAACACGGCGCACCCGGCAGGACCCCGAAGTATCTGTTCCTCGCGGCGCAGATGAATCGCAACGGCGACCGGCCCTACTCCGGCAACACCCTGCGGAATCTGCTGACCGATCTGGCCATTCGGCTGGACGTGCGTGACAGCACGGGCGCCCTGGTCGACTTCAACCGCACCCACCGGTTTCGCCACACCGTGGCCACCGGCTTGCTGAACAGCGGCGTCCCGTTGCATGTGTTGCAGCGTTACCTCGGGCATCTCACGCCGACCATGAGCATGACCTATGCGCAGACCCTGCAGTCCACCGCCGAGGCCGAGTTTCTGCGCTACCGCAAGATCACCGCCGATGGGCGTGAGATCGAGGTCGATCCCCGCGACCTCTACGACATGCTCGAGTTGGACCGGCGTACCGACCGCATCCTGCCCAACGGGTACTGCTTGCTGCCTCCCCGTCAGGTCTGCGGCAAGGGCAACGCCTGTCTGACCTGCGACAAGTTCGCCACCGACGCGACCTTCCTGCCCGAGCTGCAAACCCAGCCGGCCCGCACCGAGCAACTCATCACCGAACGCCGCGCGACGTTCGAGGCCCGCACCGGACACCAGATGGGCGAGGACAACATCTGGCTGGCCGGACGGCGGCAGGAACGCGACGCCCTCGGCCGGATCATCCTCACCCTCAAGAACACTCGGCTCGCCGACGGCACCGTCCAGGCGGTACGCGGCGCCGGCGTCGAGGCCCGCACCGAGGCCATCACCGGAAAAGAGGACAACACCTGATGCGGGGCAACCCGGACAACCTCCGCCAAGCCGCCGCCCGCAAGAGCGCCGCCGCTCAGGCCCGAGCCGAGCAAGGACTGCACGAGATCATCCGCCGTAACGAGCCGATCACCTTCCGCGGCCTGGCCCAGACCGCCGGTGTCTCCCTGGACTTCCTCTACCGCTGCACCCCGATACGCCAACGCGTCCAACAACTTCGGGCCCAACAGCAGAACACACCGCCACCGGCGGCAGCGACCCCGACCCGGGACGGAACGCCGAGCAGCGTCGTCCGCACCCTCACCGCGCAGCTCGCCGAACTCAAACGGCGTCACCGCGACGAGATCAACGCTCTCAAACAAGCGCTCGAGGCCGCACACGGCGAGAATTTGGAACTACGTCGCCGTCTCGGCTCCCATCGAGCCCGAGACGACACCACGACACCCTGACGCTCCCCTTGCAGACGCGTACGCAAACGATCTACCTGCGTAAACACACAAATTCAAGATCATTACCCCAGATAATGACACGGCTTAACGCTGATTATGCCGAGGTTTGCGTTAAGCCGAGGATTCGTGGAGATCGCTTGTGCCGGTGGGGGTTGCTGGTCGATTCCTCGGCTTAACGTTTCGGGCTGTGGTTAGCGTACGTCGTATCTCTACGTCTGTGGAAGGAGACGGCGCAAGACCAAAGCCATGGATCTCTACCAGCAGGGCATCCCGCTGCCAATCATCATGCGCCTCCTCGGCCAGGAAAACGCTTCCACGACAACGGCGTTCTACGCCTTCGCAACCCTGGACATGATGCGACAAGCCATCAACGCAGCCACCCCCGCGATCAATGCCCACACGACCGATCCGCTCACCGAAGACCAACTTCAAACCCTCTACAGT
>DASWBF010000303.1:0-4464 GCA_036390735.1 Mycobacterium sp.
CCCGACGAACGTCGCCACCGTGTACGGCGACACTCGCACGGCGGATGCCCCGGCGGCGTAATTGATCACCGAGAACGGCACCGCCGGAATCAGTCGCAGCGACAAGACAATCGCCCAGCCGCGCTGCCGGAACCGCGCGTCAACGGCCTCGATGCCGGGATGGCGGACCAGCCGGTCGAGCTGCCAGCCGGCAACGCGCACCAGCCACAACGCGATCAGCGCGCTCAGCGTGCTGGCGGCCACCGCCAACGTGACACCCCGTGCTGTGCCGAACAACAACCCGGCAGCCAACGTGAACGCAGTACGGGGAAACGGGAACACCGTCACCACCACGTGCGCGGCCAGGAACGCCAGCGGGAACCACCCACCGGCCGACGTCGCCCAGTCGCGCAGCTCAACCGCCGTCGGCATCGGCACGAAGACGACGGCTGCGACCAAGATCACAACGCCGATCAGCGTCGCGACGATGCGCCGCCGCGAGACCTGCCGCGCGGACACGACCGTCGCAAACCGCAGTCCGCGCAGCGTGTGGCGGATTTTGGCGAGGGTCATGCCTGTTTACCCTACGACGTTGGACGGGTGGGCATCATTTAGCCTGATGGCGTGTCAACTCAAGCCCGTGTCGACTCCGCTGAGGTAGAGGGGGCGCTGAGCCAGTGGCGCTCGCAGGTGGCCGCTGTCCTGGCCAAACGCAGCACCGATCTCCCCGCCGACCCGGAGCGTATGCTCGACACGCCGACCTACGAAGGCTTCCCGGTCCGCGCGCTGTACACCGCGCTGGACGCCCGCCCGGAAGATCCGTTGCCGGGCCGATGGCCGTTCGTTCGCGGCGGTGACGCGCTGCGCGACGTCAACACCGGCTGGAAGGTCGCCGAGGCGTTTCCTGCGCACGGGGGCGCGGCCGTCGGTGACCTCAACGGCGCGGTGCTGCTGGCGTTGACTGAAGGCGTCAGCGCGCTGGTGCTCCGGGTCGGGGACGCCCGGGTGCCGCCCGACGCCCTGGACCGGCTGCTCGAGGGCGTGTTCATCGAGCTCGTGCCGATCGTGCTTGACGCGGGTGCCGACCTCGGCGCGGCCGCCGACGCGGTGCTGGCATTGGCAGCCACCCTCGACGAGGACAAGTACGCGATGCTGTCGATCGACCTGGGCGCCGACCCGCTGACCGCGGCGTTGAGCGGGCGGGCGGCGCCGGGCCTCGACGAGGTCGTCGCATTCGCGTCGCGGGCAGCCGCCTATCGTGGCGGAGTCCGGGCAATCACCGTGGACGGACCGGTATTTCACAACCGCGGTGCGAACGCGTCGTGGGAGCTGGCAGGCAGTGTCGCGGCTGGGGTGGCCTATCTGCGCTCGCTTCCGGACTTGAGCGTCGCGCAGGCGCTTCGCCAGATCAGCTTCCGCTTCGCCGCTGACGACGACCAGTTCATGACGATCGCGAAATTCCGTGCTGCACGCCAACTTTGGGCGCGAGTGGCCGAGGTCGCCGAAGCGCCCGGCGCCGGGGCCGCGACCATGCACGCCGTCACGTCGCTGCCGATGATGACGCAGCGCGATCCGTGGGTGAACATGCTGCGCACCACGGTCGCGGCGTTCGCAGCCGGAATCGGCGGTGCCGAAACGGTTTTGGTGGAACCGTTCGACGCAGCAATCCCGGGTGGCGCGCCCGGGGTGAGCGCCGGCTTCTCGCGCCGCATCGCCCGCAACACCCAGCTGCTGTTGCTCGAGGAGTCCAACATCGGGCGGGTGCTGGACCCGGCGGGCGGGTCGTGGTACGTCGAAGACCTCACCGAAGCGCTTGCCCAGCAGGCGTGGAGCCACTTCCAGGCGATCGAGTCCCGAGGTGGATTCACCGACGCGCACGACTTCATCGCCGCGCATCTCCAACAGGTGAGTGACCAGCGCAGCGACGACGTCGACCACCGGCGCACGAAGATCACCGGCGTCAACGAGTACCCGAACCTCGACGAGCCACCGCTGCCGCAGACCGGTGAGGTTGCGCGCATCCACCGGTACGCGACGGACTTCGAAGCGCTGCGCGACCGCTCGGATGCGTTCTTGCAGCGCACAGGTGCGCGGCCACGGGTGCTGCTGTTGCCGGTGGGCCCGCTTGCCGAGCACAACATCCGGGCCACGTTCGCGGCGAACCTGTTGGCGTCCGGCGGTATTGAGGCCATCAACCCCGGACCGCTCGACGAGGCGGGCATCGACGCAGCGGTCCAGGAAGCCGGCCGGCCGAACATTGCGATCATCTGCGGAACCGATGCGCGGTACGGCTCCGAAGTCGCGGGTGTGGTGCGGGCCGCACATGCCGCGGGTATCACGGCGATCTATCTTGCGGGCCCACGGAAGGCGGTCGCGGACACAGACCAATCGCAGCTGCCTGACGAGTATCTGACCGCGAGCATCGAGGCCGTCCATGCGCTGTCGAACCTGCTCGGCCGATTGGGGGCGTGAACTATGAGCACACCTACCTCCGTCGTCGGCAGTTTCGCCGACGTCCCCCTGCACGGTGAACAGGTGCCCGCCCCGCCCGCCGAAGCCGACGTGACCGCACTCGTCGCCGCGGCGGCCACGGCGCACGGCTACACCGCCGACCAATTGGACTGGCACACACCGGAAGGCATCGTCGTCAAACCGGTCTACACCGCCGCCGACCGCGCCGCGACGGCTGTGGAGGGCTATCCGCTCAACAACTTCCCCGGCGAACCTCCCTACTTACGCGGGCCGTATCCGACGATGTACGTCAACCAGCCCTGGACGATTCGTCAGTACGCGGGATTTTCCACCGCGGCCGACTCGAACGCGTTTTACCGACGCAACCTGGCGGCCGGACAGAAGGGCCTCTCGGTCGCGTTCGACCTGGCCACCCACCGCGGGTATGACTCCGACCACCCGCGTGTGCAGGGTGACGTCGGAATGGCCGGAGTGGCAATCGATTCCATTCTCGACATGCGGCAGCTGTTCGACGGCATCGACCTGTCGACGGTGTCGGTGTCGATGACCATGAACGGCGCGGTGCTTCCGATTCTCGCGCTCTACGTGGTGGCGGCCGAGGAACAGGGCGTGCCACCGGAGAAGCTGGCCGGGACCATCCAGAACGACATCCTCAAAGAGTTCATGGTCCGTAACACCTACATCTACCCGCCGAAGCCGTCGATGCGGATCATCTCCGACATCTTCGCCTACACCAGCGCGAAGATGCCGAAGTTCAACTCGATCTCGATCTCCGGGTATCACATCCAAGAGGCCGGTGCGACAGCGGATCTCGAACTCGCCTTCACCCTCGCCGATGGCGTGGAATACATCAAGGCCGGACTGGAAGCGGGCCTGCGCATCGACCAGTTCGCGCCGCGGTTGTCGTTCTTCTGGGGCATTGGGATGAACTTCTTCATGGAGGTCGCCAAGCTGCGTGCCGGCCGGCTCCTGTGGAGCGAGCTGGTTTCCCAGTTCAACCCCGACAACCCGAAATCACTGTCGTTGCGCACGCATTCGCAGACCTCAGGGTGGTCGCTGACCGCGCAGGACCCGTTCAACAACGTCGCACGCACCTGCATCGAGGCGATGGCCGCCACCCAGGGCCACACCCAGTCCCTGCACACCAACGCACTCGACGAGGCGCTGGCGCTGCCGACCGACTTCTCCGCCCGCATCGCCCGCAACACACAGCTGCTGCTGCAGCAGGAGTCCGGCACGACCCGGCCCGTCGACCCATGGGGCGGTTCGTATTTCGTCGAATGGCTCACCCACCAACTCGCCGATCAGGCCCGCGCGCACATCCGCGAGGTCGAAGAGCACGGTGGCATGGCGCAGGCGATCAGCGACGGCATCCCGAAGCTGCGCATCGAGGAGGCCGCCGCCCGCACGCAAGCCCGCATCGACTCCGGTCAGCAGCCGGTGGTCGGCGTGAACAAATACCAAGTCGACGAGGACACGACGATCGAGGTGCTCAAGGTCGAGAACAGCAGGGTGCGCGCCGAGCAACTCGCCAAGTTGCAGCAGCTGCGCGCCGATCGAGATCAGTCCAAGGTCAAGGCGGCGCTTCAGGAGCTGAGCCGGGCCGCCGCCGGGGACGACAACCTGCTGGAGTTGTCGATCGACGCCGCACGCGCCAAGGCCACGGTGGGGGAGATCTCCGACGCCCTCGAGAAGGTGTACGGGCGGCACGCGGCCGAAATCCGTACCATTTCCGGGGTCTACCGCCACGAGATCGGAAAGGGGACCAACATAGCGTCCGCAACCGAGCTCGTCGAAAAGTTCGCAGAGGCCGACGGCCGCCGGCCGCGCATCCTGGTGGCCAAGATGGGTCAGGACGGCCACGACCGCGGTCAGAAGGTGATCGCAACCGCGTTCGCGGACATCGGGTTCGACGTCGACGTCGGATCGCTGTTCTCCACGCCCGAGGAGGTGGCGCGCCAGGCCGCCGACAACGACGTGCACGTGATCGGGGTGTCCTCGCTTGCCGCCGGA
>DASWBF010000304.1:0-1828 GCA_036390735.1 Mycobacterium sp.
CTTTCGACACCCCGCTTAGCCCGCCGCGTCTCCACGACGAACCGGGGCCTGCTACCCGGCGTTCCGGTACCTACCGGGACGGGACTTCCACCCGCTAGCCTGATCCAGCTTTCTGGACGCACCATGCGGGCCTACGTTAGACGATCTTCTTTGGATGATGTCGCCAGTTCACGTTCGCGCAGCGCCGAGGGCAGGCTCGGCAGAAAGTGGGCGGTGGCGAACACCCGGACGTCGTCTGCAGTGTCCAGCGGTCGCGATGACGGCAGCAGCAGCGCCATCAACGCGTAGCGCAGGATCGTGTCGGCGAGTTCGTCGACGGCCTGCTCACCGATCCGCTCGGCGAAGCCGGCCGGGAAAATCACCCGCAGCGCGTCGGCCATCCGCCCGATCGCCGCGGGGTAATGCCGATGCGCGAGCTGCAGTGTCAGTGCCGGCTCGTCGGTGATCATCCGGTTCAGCACGCGATGGCGGCGCAGTTGCATGATCGCCGACGTGAACGCCTCGACGTAGTAATTACTCTGCGGCCCAGCGTCTTTCAACTCATCAGCAATCTCGGTGAACAGCACGGCATTCTCGCGGTCGATCACGGCGGTGACGAGCTCGTCGCGGTTGGCGAACCGGCGGTAGATCGTCATCCGGCTCACCCCGGCGCGGCGGGCGACGTCGTCGAGCGCCACCCGGCGAAACCCGTGCTGCTCGAACTCGGCAACGGCCGCGTCCAGTATCGCGGTGGTGACGGAGTCAGCTCCGGGCATAGCCGGCCTGCGCAAACTTGTTGTAGCGCAACCGCATCGGCAGCCGGTCCCATATCCAGTTGACCGGCCGGGACCGGCACATCGCTGCGAACCGCTGATATCGCCGCTCCTGTCGATCGCTCCACGGCAGCCTGAGAAGCGTGCGCGCGCGTGGCGGTAGCGCGCCGGTGGTCAGGAAGGCGGCCAGCGGGTTGAACACCAGCGCGACGGCCCGCCACAGCGCAGGCGGCACACCCCCGGGGCACGGGAAGCCCTTGGTGACGTAGCCGACGCCGTACTTCGCGGTTGGGTGGGCGACGACGACCCCGCGGAGCATGCGGTCCCCGTACCGCTCGAAGGCGGCGTAGTCGGCGGGCATCGCCCGCTCGCTGACGCCGTAACGGCGGTACCACGTCTTGGACTCCGAGTAGATCTGCTCCTTCTCGGCGCGGCTGAGCCGCTTGACAACGTATCGCCGAAATACAGCACCTGCTCGACGAACGTCGCGTGCGCCCAGAAGTACGTCTGCGGGTCGAGCGCGTGATAGCGGCTGCCGCCGGGCATCTCCCCCTTGATCTGGCGATGGAAATCGCGGACCTGCTGCCCCGGGTGCTCGGTGTCGGAGCCGTAGACGGTGTTGAAGATCGGCGGCAGTGACCGCTTCATGCGGGCGGCGGTGTCGTCGAAAAACACGGAGTGGTCCAGCACGCCCTGGCCCAGTTCGGCGAGCATGTTCTGCAGCACCGCCGGCCGCGGGCCGATCAGGAACATCCGGTTGTCGCCGAAATATCTCCAGACTAGAGACTGGGGCCCCAACGGCTGGGCGTCTGCGTCTGGCATCGCCAGCGCTAGCTCGGTCATGGAAACAGTGTTACAAATCTCGCACTCTGTACCAAGACCCTTGTGACGAGGTTCACCCCGCCGTGCGGACGGCGCGGGCCGCGGCCTGACTGAGGCGCAGAATGCGCTGGTCCCCGATCGGGGTGCCACTGCCCCGGTTGCACACCATCGCCAGGGCCAGGTCGTGCTCGGGATCGGCGAAGGCGCCGGAGCCGCCGAAACCGAAATGGCCATAGGCAAGAGGGAGTTGCTTG
>DASWBF010000305.1:0-5764 GCA_036390735.1 Mycobacterium sp.
AATCCAAGTTCGACGCGGAGAAGGTGTTCACCGCCTGCCGAGACCACGGCACCGCCGTTGAGATCAACTCCCGACCCGAACGCCGAGACCCGCCGCGACGGCTGATGGATCTGGCACTACAGATCGGTTGCGTGTTCTCGATCGACACCGACGCGCACGCCCCGGGTCAACTCGAGTTCCTGGCCTATGGCGCTCAGCGTGCGCTGGACGCCAGCGTGCCGGCGGAGCGCATCGTCAACACCTGGCCCGCCGATCAGCTGCTGGCCTGGAGCCGCGGCTGAGCGCCCTGCGGGTACGACACGGTGTCGAACTGCTCAGCCAGATTGCGGTCGGCTCGTTGCACCGCGCGTGCGAGCACTCGGGCGCCGACGAAGCACGACAATGCGGCCGCAGCGCGATCGGGATCGCCGTGTTGCTCGGTGAGCACGTCGAGGAGGTCACCGACCCCCTTGTTGTATACGGTGCCCAGCCGCGCGTTGTTGCCCTTCGACGCTTCACTCAACATCGCGGCCGACAGGCACGCGCCGAAGTCGTCGTCACGCAACCGGTCCAGCGGCCGATTTCCTTCGCGCAGCGACGACACCGCCAACGCGAACGACGTTTTGCACGCCTCGTTCACGAGATCATCCTTCGACGGGAAATGGTTGTAGAAACCCCCGTGGGTGAACCCCGCATCGGCCATCACCTCGGCGACGCCGACGCCGTCGACTCCGCGTTCTGCGAATAAGCGGATTGCGCTCTCGATGATGCGTTGTCGATTCAGTTCGGCCTGTTTCCTGGTGACCCGCATGTGCCAGTTCCTCCCGTATCCCTGATAGTCCGGTTACCCGGCACACGGTGGAGTCATGCGTGTTGGCCGTGGTCAATCCGGCAGATGAGGCATTTCCAGCCCAACATCGCCGTTCAGCAGCACCGCCCGGGTGACCGCAGCGGTGCCGTAGCGCTGACGCACGCGGTCGACTGCGGTGTCGATCGCGAAGGCGTCGGGCCCCGACTCGAAGGGCAGCTCCAGCTGCTGGGTGCCGCCTCGGTCGATGTTGGCGACGCTGAACCCGATCATCGTCAAGCCGCGCTGGGCGATCAGCGGCGTTGCGGCGGAGACCAATTCACGGGCTGCGGCCACGAGCGGTTCAGTGGACGCGGTGGCCCGCGGCAGCGTGTGCGAGCGGGTGGCACGGCTGAAGTCGTCGAAGCGCATCCGCAGCACGACCGTTCGGCCGGTGCGGCCGGCGGCGCGCATCCGGCGGGTGATCCGGTCGATGAGCGTGATCAAAATCACGTCCAACTCGGGGGCAGTGCGGTGGCCGCGTCCGAGCGCGCGTTGAGCCCCGACCGATCTGCGCCGCACTCCGGTCTGCACACGCCGAGCGTCGACATTTCGCGACAGCGCGTGGAGCCGGCGCCCCATCGCCCAGCCGACCAGAGATGCCAGCATGGGCTGGCCGAGTTCGACCACGTCGGCGACGGTTTCGATGCCGTGGGCGTGCAACTTGTCGGCCGTCACCGCGCCGACGCCCCACAGCCGGCGCACCGGCAGCGGCTGCAGGAACGCCAGCTCACGGTCCGGCGGGACGAGGAGCAGGCCGTCGGGCTTGGCGACCTGGCTGGCGACCTTGGCGAGGAACTTCGTGCGCGCGATCCCGACGGTTATCGGTAGGCCCACCCGCTCGCGGACGTCGGCGCGCAACTTCGCGGCGATGGCCACCGGGCTGCCCGCAATCCGGCGCAGTCCGCCGACGTCGAGGAACGCCTCGTCCACGGACAGCGGTTCGACGAGCGGCGTGGTGTCGCGAAACACGTCGAACACCGCGTCGGACGCCGCGCTGTAGGCGGACATGCGCGGCGGCACGACGACCGCGTGCGGACACAGTCGCCGGGCCTGGCCGCCGCTCATCGCGGTCCGCACCCCGTACGCCTTCGCCTCGTAGCTGGCGGCGAGCACCACGCCGGCGCCCACGATCACCGGCCGTCCGCGCAGTGCGGGATCGTCCCGCTGCTCGACCGACGCGTAGAACGAGTCGAGATCGGCGTGCAGGATCGTCGCTCCACCAGGCACGAACATATGTTCGCATCCGTCGGGGACACATCGAAGAGTGTCCTCCCAATAGGCGGTACCGTTGGTCCCATGTCCGAACATCTCGATGTTCTGATCGTCGGCGCCGGGATCTCCGGCATCAGCGCCGCCTGGCATCTGCAGGACCGCTGCCCGTCGAAGAGGTACGCGATCCTGGAGTCGCGCGCCGATCTCGGTGGCACTTGGGACCTGTTCAAGTACCCGGGCATCCGCTCGGACTCCGACATGTACACCCTGGGCTTCCGGTTCAAACCGTGGACGTCGGAGCGTGGGATCGCCGACGGCCCGTCGATCCTGACCTACCTGAAGGAGACGGCCGCCGAGTTCGGCATCGACAAGCACATCCGCTACCACCACAAGGTCTTGGCCGCCGACTGGTCCGACGCCGAGAACAAATGGTTCCTTCGCATCGATCGCGACGGCGAGGAAACCGAGATCACCTGCTCGTTTCTGTTCGCGTGCAGCGGCTACTACAACTACGACGAGGGCTACTCGCCGGAGTTCCCCGGTTCCAACGACTTTCAAGGCATCATCGTTCACCCGCAGCACTGGCCGCAGGACCTCGACTACCAAGGCAAGAAGATCGTCGTGATCGGCAGCGGCGCCACTGCCGTCACTTTGATTCCCGCGCTTGCCAATTCAGGATCCGGGCACGTGACGATGCTGCAGCGCTCACCGACCTACATCGGCTCGCTACCCAGCGTCGACCCGTTCGCCGTCCGGATGCAGAAACGGCTGCCACCGAAGCTCGCGTACCTCGCAATCCGGTGGAAGAGCCTGCTGTACCAGGCCGCGATATTTCGCCTCAGCCGCAAGCGCCCGGACTTCATGCGCAAGCAACTGATGACAATGGCCAAGCGGCGCTTGCCCGAAGGCTACGACGTCGAAAAGCACTTCGGCCCCAGCTACAACCCGTGGGATCAGCGCCTGTGCCTCGCCCCTGACGGCGACCTGTTCCGCGCCATTCGACACGGCAAGGCTGACGTCGTCACCGACACGATCGACCGGTTCACCATGACTGGGGTCAGGCTGTCCTCCGGCGAACAGCTCGACGCCGACATCATCATCACCGCAACGGGTTTGAACATGCAGGTGTTCGGCGGAGCGGCGGTCTTGCGCAACGGCGTGCCGGTGGAGTTCAACAAGCACATGGCATACAAGGGCATGATGCTGAGCGGGCTCCCGAACGTGGCGATGACGCTCGGCTACACCAACGCGTCGTGGACTCTGAAGGCCGACTTGGTCTCCGAGTATGTCTGCCGGCTGTTGAACTACATGGACGACAACGGATTTGACACCGTCGAGCCTCAACACCCCGGTGCCAGTGTGGAGGAGCGCCCGCCGATGGACTTGACGTCGGGCTATGTTCTGCGGGCGCTCGACCGGCTGCCGAAAGCCGGTGCGAAGGCGCCCTGGCGGTTCCCGCACAACTACCTGGTGGATATTCGCGCGATCCGGCACGGCAAGATCGACGATCCGGCACTGCGATTCTCCCGTCACCGGGCAGCCGTCAGCGCGGCGTCGGCGTGACGCCGCCTGATGTCGTCCGCTCCGCGACGACGACGATCCCGTCATCGTCGCTGTAGACGAGTTCGCCTGGCACAAAAGTAATTCCGCCGAACTCGACTTGGATGTCGCGTTCCCCGGCGCCGGACTTGCTGCTCTTGCGTGGGTTGGTGCCCAGCGCTTTGATGCCGATGTCGATCTGGCGCAGCGCGGCGGCGTCACGGACCGCGCCGTTGACGATGATCCCGGCCCACCCGTTGGACTGGCCTAGGCCGGCGATCAGGTCGCCGACGAGCGCGCTGTGCAGCGACGCTGATCCGTCGATCACCAGCACGCCACCGTCACCCGGCTCGGACAGCACAGATTTCAGCAGTGCGTTGTCTTCGAAGCACCGCACGGTGTGGATCTCGCCCGCGAACATCGAGCGCCCGCCGAACTGGCGGAACTGGGTGTCGCAGCTGCGGACGTCGGCACCGATGTCGTCGACGAGGTCTGCGGTGGCGCGAGGTTCTGCCGGGCTATTCACGCTCCAGAATCTACGTGGAGGTGCGAGGTGACCACGATGTCGTGCACGAGCTGCGCCAATCCCGGCTCGGCGTCCTCGTAGTACGGAGTGAACCGGTGCATGAGCCCACTATCGGCCGTGACGCCGCGGCAGGGTCAAGCGGTCTGATCGTCCGAGAGCAGCCGCCGGATCAGCAGGATGGCCAGCAGCGCCATCGCCAGGGCCACCGCGATCGACACCCGTCCGCCGGTGCCGGGCACCCGAGAGATCCCGCTGCCCAGGCTGTCCCCGGCGGTGTCGACCGCTTGGCGCGCCTGCGCCGCGGTCTCATCGGCCGCACCGAAGCGCGTATCGCCGTTGGTGTCGGCGAGTGTTGCCGCCGCCTGCGGTTCGGCCGCGATGGGTGGCCGAGGCGTCGGCTCAGGCTTCGGCGGTGGCGGCGGCGCCTTCTTGGCGGCCTTCTTCGGTGCCGCCTTCGCGCCCTTGGCGGCTTTGGCGGCCTTCGCGGGCGCCTTCTTCGCCGCCTTTGCGGGGGCCTTCTTGGCGGCCTTGGCTCCGGTGTGCTTGGCGGGAGGCGGCTCCGACGCGGGTGGCTCGGCAGCGGGCGGCGGGGTTTGGCTCGGCTGGTCGGGTCGATCCTGCTCGTCTGCCATGTGGCGGCTCCTTCGCAGTTTCTCGTAGGGTACCCATCATGCCAGCGGCCACCCGAGGCCCCCTATCCGGTCACCGCCAACGCTGCGGCCATCGCCGTCCTCATCTCAGCTGCGGTTGACCCGGCGCAGGGCCCACACCGCGGCAATCGCGACGAGCGCTGCGCCTGCGGCCACGAACGGCCAGACCGGTACGCCGCCCGTCGACGCGGGCGCCCCCGCCGGGGGGCCCGGCGTTCCCGTGCCGGCGGCCTTCAACTCGAACCACCATGAACCCGTCACGGGGTGCCCGTCAGCCGAGGTCACCCGGTAGTTGACGGTGTAGCGGCCGGGTGGCCCGAGCGGGCGGACGTCGATGCTGATCACCGCGCCGACAACGCGCGGCTCGCCGGTGGACCACAGGTTGCCGTCCGGCCCGACGACTGTCATCGAGGCGAACTGCGCCTGCAGCGGCTCGCTGAACGTTGCGCTGACATGAGCCGGGCCGTTGGTCAGCACCGCCGCCTCGACGGGATCGCTGGCGATGCGCGCGGTGTGCGCGGAAGCCACCGGCGCCGCGGCCACAGCCCCGGCCACCAGCAGCCCGCCGAGCAGGGCGACGAGCCTCATGACCGTCGGGCGTACCAACGCCAGCGTGACCGCGGCCGCGCCGACGGCGAGGACCGCGGCGGGTATCAGGGCGCGCTGAAGCGCCCCCGCACCCGATGGGGCGGCTCCGTCGGCGAGCCCATGTGCACCCACGGACAACGCCACGGTGAGCAGCGCCGCCGATGCACCGCGCCAACGCGCAGCGGAGTCGAGGCGGCGCCTGCGGATCAGTGCAGCCCCAGTCGGGCCATCAGATCCGCGTCGATGCCGTCCAGATCTGTGGCGATTGCTGAGTGCGCGGCGCGGCGGCGAGCGGAGGGCATGTTCTCGGCCGCGGTGACGGCGGCGGACAGCTCTTTCAGCCGGCCCGTGATCGCGGCGACGAACCGCTTGGTTTCGGCGTCTTTGGGATTCTTCTCGGCGACGAGACGCACCGACTGT
>DASWBF010000306.1:0-24811 GCA_036390735.1 Mycobacterium sp.
TCTGTGCGGACTTGGGGGGTCGATTGCATTAACCGTTTGAGCCACGCTAGGGGGCCTGATGAACCTGAATATCTCCTCGCTGCGGCGGTACGCCTACCTACCGGTGCGCAGGCTGGGCCTGTTCGTCGCGGTAGTCGCGGCGGTGGCGATGAGCGTCGTGACCGTGGCTGTAAGTACTTCGGGGCGCGACGCTCATGGGTACGGCTCCCGCCCGATCGTAGTCGCTACTGACAGGCATTCGGCCACAACCACCACTATGGAGATACCGAGCGCCGGGGTTCAGGTTAGGTCAGCGCCGTGGCAGGGCAACGGCTGGCCGGGAATGGGACGATTTCATGGTGGAGGCTGGCCCGGACAGTAAGGCGCTCACCGACCAGGTGCGGTATTTCACCAACGCTCCCCGTTGACCGCGTTCGCGGCAATGATGGCGACCCAATCGTGGACGCCGAAGTCGTCGAGCCCGAGCCTGACCGCACCAGTTTGTCGCCTGGCTCGAACCCCTGGACCGCGCCGGCTTGGGTGCCAAGACCGCGGTCAGCGTGGAGGTGGGCACGCCGGCCTACATCGAGGTGTTCGGAAAGGTCGCCGACACGTTGGCGGCGCGCCGTCGCGGGCTGGCCGGGATGCCGCTGGGCATCGACACCGCGCGCCGCTGAACCGTCTCCGCCGCGGGCGACCTACGTCGCATCGGTGTCGAATGGGGTTGCGCCGCTTGCCGTCTCGGGCTTAGTCACGGGCGTGTCCGGGGGCAGGTCGACGGGCTTGTCGAACTTGCCCGTGAGGATCGAGTCGTCGCCGTCGAGCAGATGCTTGGTCAATGCCGCGCGCGGCGACATCCCGCGAAGCTTCTGCAGTTCGGCAAGCGGCTCGCGCAGGTCGTCGAAGTCTGGGCCCAACTCGTCGCGCAGGCTCTTGGTGGCACCGCTGACGTAGTCGCGAGCCTGGCGCAGCGCGTTCGCCGACCAGCGGATCGCGGCGGGCAACCGCTCGGGGCCGAGGACCACCAGGCCGATTACCACCAGCACGAGCATCTCGCCCCAGCCGACGTTTGAGAACATCAGTTGTCGGGGGCGGGAGTGACCGTCAGCGTCACGTGCCGGCCGTCGCGCACCACCTCGATCGGTGCGGGTTGTCCGATTGTCAGCGCACGGACCGCGACCACGAACTCGTCGGCGTCGGCGACGGTCCGATCGCCGACCTTCACCACCACGTCGTTCTCCAGCACACCGCCCTTTTCGGCCGGGCCACCGGCTTTGACGTTGGCGACCTGCGCGCCCGACGCCACCGAGTTGCTGACCGAGCGGGCGGTCAGACCGAGGGTGGGGTGGACGATCTTGCCGTCCTTGATCAACGCCTCCACGACAGCCTTCACCTCGTTGATGGGGATCGCGAAGCCAAGCCCACTTGCGCTGTCGGACAACGACTTTCCGGCGGTATTGATGCCGATGATGTGAGAGTTCATGTCGATCAGCGGGCCTCCGGAGTTGCCGTGGTTGATCGCGGCGTCGGTCTGCAGGGCGTCGATAACGGTGTCGGTGTCGGAGCCTTCGCCCGACAGCGGCACCGGCCGGTGCAGCGCGCTGATGATGCCCGATGTGACGGTGCTGCGCAGGCCGAGGGGCGCGCCCGCGGCGATCACCTCGTCGCCCACATGCACCTTGTCGGAGTCGCCGAACTGGGCCACCGTCAGGTTGTTGACGTTGTCGACCTTCAGGACCGCCAGGTCGGTCTTCGGGTCGCGGCCGACAAGGTTCGCCGGCACCTCCTTGCCGTCGTTGAACACCACCGTGATCTTGAACTGGCTCGGGTTGTTGGCCGCCTCGGAGATCACGTGGTTGTTGGTGACGATGTAGCCGCGCCCGTCGACGACAACACCGGAGCCCTGCGAGCCCTCCTGGTCACTAAGCGCTTCGACGGTGACGACGGAATCGGCCACCGCGGCCGCGACCTGAGCGAACCGGCCCTCCGGCGCCTGGCCGCCGCTGGTCGACAGCGTGACCTTGGATGTCGTGAACGCCTCGACGACCTCCGCGGTCTTGCGGCCCACCCAGCCGCCGACGAACGCGAGGGCCAGCGCGATCACCGCCAGCACCGCAAGCGCGCGGTAGGACACCTTTCCGCCGAACAGCACATCGCGCACGCCGAGCTTGCCGGTGGTGGCGCTCGCCCTGGCCGGTTGTGGCTTGGGCAGCGCCGGCGTGGTCAGTGATGCAGCGGCGTTCGGGTCGCGCCACGGGTCTGCGGCGAGGTCGGCGTCGTCGTCCCGTTCGCCGTCGAGGGCTCCCACGTCGGAAGGGTGGCGCTGCAGCGACTCACCGCCGCTGTACGGGCGGCCGAACGCCTCGGCCAGCACCGGATCCGGCGGGGCGTTGCGGGGGGTGAACTCGCCTTGGTCGCGATGCTTGTCGGCGCCGAGAAACGACCCGTCGAAGCCGGCCGGTCGGCCGAAGGCACGGCTGGACGCCGGGTCGACCGGCGGCCGGGAAATGGGGCGCGGCGCGAGGCGCGTGGAAGCGTTGCCGTCGCCCGGACCGGGCGGCTGGGTGCCGTCGGGATTCTCTCTGTTGGGGCTCAACTCGTCCTCTTCCGGGGGTGCGGCCGGCGTGGGCCCTGGCCAGGCACGGCGTCCGTTTTTCTGCTCTTCGCGCAAGCGCTTATGGCCAATGAAGTGGTGTCCACCCTACCTGCGCTTACGGCGACCGCGCGGCACCCCTAAGTCGTCGGGGGCGGCGGCTCCCGGTTCGTCGACGGGTTTAGATGCTCTTCGCCCGAGTGGCTCATCGACGTCATCGGACTGATGCGGGATCTGCGCGAGAGTGCCGAGCAGCGACGTGGGCACGTCGATCGGCCGGGAGTCCCGCAGCGCGGCGCGGGCCTGCCGCTGCCCCTCGACCTCGGCCGAGCACTGCGGGCACAGCGACAAGTGATGCGCCGCGCGCAGATAAGCGGTCATGCGCAGCTCCCCGTCGACGAACGCGGCGATCGCCTCCGTCGACAAGTGCTCGGTGGAGCCAAATTCACGAGGCGCCCCGACGGGCGCGTCACTCTGCGAGGCGAACTGGGAGGGCAGCCAGGAGAATGCGCGGCGGAAGAGATGCCCTCGATCGGCCACGATGCCTCCTTTCGGCGCGGCATGTATTGCTCCTCGCGTCCACGACCCTGCCCGTGCGCGGCTCCCTCGAATGTAGCGCGCGTCACGCCCGCCGACAGCAGCTCAGGCCGACAGCGATGGGCCGCTTGCGCGAAGAGCAGAAGGCAGCGATGAGCCGCTTGCGCGAAGAGCAGAAGACTTGGCGACCAGCTCCTCGCTGCTGCCGTGCGCGGCGAGGTAGTCGCGCAGCGCCTGGCGTCCGCGGTGGATGCGGCTACGCACGGTGCCGAGCTTGACCCCTAGCGTCGCACCGATTTCTTCGTACGACAGGCCCTCGATGTCGCACAACACGACCGCCGCGCGGAACTCCGGCGGCAGCGAATCCAGTGCCGCCTGCAGGTCGGGACCCAGCCGCGAATCGTGGTAGATCTGCTCGGGATTCGGCTCGTCGGCGGGCACACGGTCGTAGTCGTCAGGCAGCGACTCCATCCGGATCCGCGCGCGGCGACGCACCATGTCCAGGAACAGGTTCGTGGTGATCCGGTGCAGCCAGCCTTCGAACGTGCCCGGCTGATAGTTCTGCAGCGAGCGGAACACGCGAATGAACGTCTCCTGCGTCAGATCCTCGGCGTCGTGTTGATTGCCCGACAGCCGGTACGCCAGCCGGTACACCCGGTCGGCGTGCTGGCGCACCAGTTCGTCCCATGACGGCATCGTGCTCTTGTCGCCGGTGGCGTCGAACACCGCTGTGCCCTGCGGCTCATCGGTTTCCTCGACCCAACCGGAGTCGAACGACCGCTCAAAATGCGACATGGTCGCCGGCGGCATCGGCGTCGGCGAAAGGGTGCGGGTCGTGGGATCCTCCCGGTCCAGTGGATAAACCTCACCGCCGGTGGACAGCGGCAATACTTCTTCGAAGCGGCTAACGTCGATTTCGTCAGGACTATTCCCGACCCGCCAGCCCGCGTGAACCATGCGCTTACCGTTCCCCATCGCGGTGTGGCCGGCATATGAGTGACCTGAGTGTTTCCTGAGAAACCCTGCCGCCGGCAATTTCTGCTGCGTGGCGGGTCTTCTCGGGCGCGCCTGCTCGGGTCCGACTGCCTTTGGTTTTACGCTGCGGGCATGACCGGCACGAAGCTTGGAATCCTGGGGCACGCGGAGGACTCGATTTCGGAGGACCCGATCGTCGCCGCGGCGCGCGAACGAGCCGTCGACGCCGGCGCGGGGGCGGTGACGCCCGCCGTGGGCGCGCTGCTCTCGGTGCTCGCCCGGCTCTCCGGAGCGAAGGCGGTCGCCGAGGTCGGCACTGGGGCCGGTGTCAGCGGGCTGTGGTTGTTGTCGGGTATGGCTGACGACGGAGTGCTCACGACAATCGACGTCGAGCCGGAGCATCAGCGGCTGGCCAAGCAGGCGTTCACCGAAGCCGGAATTGCGCCGTCGCGGACCCGGGTGATCGCCGGCCGCGCGCAGGACGTGCTGCAGCGGCTTGCCGACGAGTCCTACGACCTCGTGTTCGTCGACGCCGACCCGGTGGACCAGCCGCATTTCGTCATCGAGGGCGTTCGGCTGCTGCGGCCGGGCGGCGCGATCGTCATACACCGCGCCGCGCTCGGCGGCCGGGCTGGCGACCCGTCGGCAGCCGACGGCGAAGTGACCGCGGTGCGCGAAGCGGCGCGGCTGATCGCGGAGGACGAGCGGTTGACGCCCGTGCTGGTGCCGCTCGGCGACGGCGTCCTGGTCGCCGCCCGCGACTGAGTGATGTCCTAGGCGGAGTGCCGCCGCCCCACGGCCTCGTCGAGGATGTGCCCGTAGCCGTTGGCCAGCAGACTGAGGCGCAGACTCGGCCCAGGTGGGTTGTCTGTCAGCCAGACCCTGAGCGCCGCGGCCTGCTTGTCGACGGACGCGTCGTGCAGATTCAACATCCGTAGCAGCGCCGGCGCGCTGCCTGCGTGCGCGGAATCGCGTTGAGTTAGCCGGCTGCGCTGTAGTGGCGTGCTCATGTTCACCGCCGATCGATTCACTGGTCACCGCCGATAACCAAGCTTGCCACTGATGGACGGGTCGCGTGACCGATTCGGCAGTATCGACGGGGACGACGGCCGCTCCGGTGCCGAATTGAGCGTTGTTGTTTGCTGGCGCTACCGGATCGGCAAGCCGGTCAGCGCTCGGGCCATCACGAGCCGCTGAATCTCGCTGGTGCCCTCGAAGATCGTGAAGATCTTCGCATCGCGGTGCATGCGTTCCACCGGGTAGTCGCGCGTGTAGCCGTTGCCGCCGAGGATCTGGATGGCCTCGTCGGTGACAAACACGGCGGTCTCGCTGGCGAACAGCTTGGCCATAGACCCCTCCGCGGAGGAGAACTGCTTGTTGTTGCGGTGCATCCACCCGGCCCGCCAGACCAACAGACGCGACGCGTCGATGCGGCTCTTCATGTCGGCGAGCTTGAACGCGATCGCCTGGAATTCGCCGATCTTGCGGCCGAACTGCTCGCGCTGGCAGGCGTAGTCGAGGGCGTACTCGTAGGCGGCACGCGCAACACCGAGGGCCATCGCGCCGACCGCCGGGCGGGTGCGCTCGAACGTCATCATCGCGGCCTGGCTGGAGGTCCGTTTGCCCTCACGGGCCTTGGCGACGCGCTGCTCGAAACGCTCCCGGCCACCCAGGATCAGCCGACCCGGGATGCGCACGTCGTCGAGAACCACCTCAGCGGTGTGCGACGCGCGGATTCCATGCTTTTTGAACTTCTGTCCCTGCGAGAGCCCGGGGGTGTCGGGAGGGATGACGAACGTCGCCTGGCCACGGGTGCCCAGGTCGGGATATACCGATGCGACAACGACGTGCACGTTGGCGATCCCGCCGTTCGTCGCCCATGTCTTGGTGCCGCTGAGCACCCATTCGTCGGCGGCTTCGTCGTAACGGGCTCGCGTGCGCACCGCGCCGACGTCGGAACCGGCTCCCGGTTCTGAGGAGCAGAACGCGGCCACCTTGGGATCGCCTGGGCTGCCGAACATCTGGGGCAGGAACTCACCCAGTTGCTCCGGGGTGCCGCTTGCGGCGAGCGCGGCCGCGGCAAGCCCGGTGCCCAGGATGGACAGCGCGATGCCGGCGTCGCCCCAGAACGTTTCCTCGAACACCGAGAGCATTCCGATGCCGCTGGGCTCCGCGGCCATCTGCACGAACAGCTCGGGGGTGTACAGGCCGACTTTGGCGGCCTCGGCGATGATCGGCCACGGCGTCTGTTCCCGTTCGTCCCACTCCGATGCGGCCGGGCGGATCACCTCCGCGGCGAACTCGTGCACCCAGTCGCGAACGTGCACAACCTCTTCCGGCAGCTCCAATGAGAATTCCGCGGTCACCGTCGTCTTCACCTTTCCGATTACGCCGCATTGTGCGTCAGCCACAAGAGTTGGCACATGGTCGAAGCGGCCATACGATGTCGCGACCGTCTGCGCCTCGGCGAGTACTCAAGAGTAAACGCGTGTACACCCAGAATTGCAACGCGATTGTGAGGAGCGCCACCATTGACGCTCCCTTGACGTGCAACTGAACACACGTTTAGCATATTGAACATGCGTTCAGAGGACATGACGACAGCGGCCAGAATCCGCGATGCGGCGATTGAGCAGTGGGGCCAGCACGGGTTCCATGTCGGCCTACGCGCCATCGCCGAGGCCGCCGGCGTGAGTGCTTCGCTGGTGATCCACCACTTCGGATCCAAACAAGGCCTGCGCACGGCCTGCGACGACTACATCGCCGAGGAAGTCCGCAGCGCGAAGACCGAGTCGCTGCGGTCGGCCGACCCGGCCACCTGGTTCGCGCAGATAGCCGAGATCGAGTCGTACGCACCGATGATGGCGTACCTGGTGCGCAGCATGCAGTCCGGCACTCAGCTGGCAAAGACGTTCTGGCAGCGGATGATCGACAACGCTGAGGAATACCTGGAGGAAGGCGTGCGGGCCGGGACGCTCAAGCCGAGCCCCGACCCGAAGGCCCGCGCGAAATTCCTGGCGATGTCCGGCGGCGGAGCATTCCTGCTCTACCTGCAGATGCACGAGAACCCGACCGACATGGCGGCGGTGCTGCACGACTACGGCGAGGAGATGGTGCTGCCCGCTCTTGAGGTCTACAGCCACGGACTGATGACCGACAGCACGATGTACGACGCGTTCGTCGCCCAAAGAGAACAAGTAAGGAGCAAAGCATGACTGACCGGCAGAGTGACGTGCCCGCCGTCGAAATCCACGGCCTGCGAAAGTCTTTCGGCCGGACGAAGGCACTCGACGGGCTCGATCTGACGGTCGAGCGCGGTAGCATCGCCGGCTTCCTCGGCCCCAACGGCTCCGGCAAGTCGACCACCATCCGTGTGCTGCTGGGCCTGTTGCGCGCCGAGGCAGGCACCGTCCGACTGCTCGGTGGCGACCCGTGGCACGACGCGGTGTCGCTACACCGCCGCGTCGCCTACGTGCCGGGCGACGTGACGCTGTGGCCGAACCTGACCGGCGGCCAGGCCATCGACTTCCTCGCCCGGCTGCGCGGGGGCGTCGACGCGCGCCGCCGCGACCAGCTGATCGAGCGTTTCGAACTCGACCCGCACAAGAAGGCCCGGACCTACTCCAAGGGCAACCGGCAGAAGGTGGCGCTGGTTGCGGCGTTTTCCTGCGACGCCGAGCTGTACATCCTCGACGAGCCGACATCCGGGCTTGACCCGTTGATGGAGAGGGCTTTTGGGAACTGCGTGCGCGAAGTCGCCGACCGGGGTGCCGCGGTCTTGCTGTCCAGCCACATCCTCGCCGAGGTCGAAAAGCTCTGTGACACAGTGACAATCATCCGTTCGGGAAGCACGGTACGGTCAGGTGGCCTGGCCGAGCTGCGTCACCTGATGCGTACCACCGTGAAGGTGCGCACCCGTGCCGACACCAACGGCCTGCACGACGCAGCGTTCGTCCACGACTTCAGCAGCTCCGATGGCGTCGTGACGTTCTCGGTGAACCGCCGCGATCTCGACCAAGCGATGGACCGGCTGACCGCGCTCGGCATCGACGAGCTGTCGGTCTATCCCGCATCGCTGGAGGACATGTTCCTGCGCGAATACCAGGGGACGAACCGATGACGGCTGGCACCCACGCGCGCCCGTCGGCCGCTCCGCTGACCGGGTGGCCGAACCTGCTGCGGCTGGCGCTGCGGCGTGACCGGATCTGGCTGTCGGTCTGGATCTCTTCGCTGACGCTGATGATGCTGTACGCGCCGAATGCGATGAAGCTCGCGTATCCCGAAGAGGTACAACGATTTGCGCGGGTGAACCTGCTGAAGACGCCAGCCGGAATGATGCTGGGCGGGCCGATGTTCGGCGGCAACGAAACCGAGCTCGGCGCCATGGTCGCCAACGAATTGATGTTGACCGTGATCATCGCGGTGTCAATCATGGCCATCCTCACCGTGATCCGGCACACCCGCGCCGAAGAGGAAAGCGGCGCAGCCGAATTGGTGATGTCGTCGGTGGTGGGCCGCTACGCCCGCACGTTCGCCGCGCTGGTGCTGATGGGAATGGTCAACGGGATCCTGGCGATGACAATGACGGTAGCGCTCGCGGCTACCGGGCTGCCCGTCGTAGATTGCGCCGCAATGTGTTTGGGTATCACCGGGGTGTCCATGGTGTTTGGCGCGGTCGCAGCGGTCACTGCGCAGCTGTGGCGGCAGGCGCGCACGGCGTCGGGCGCCGCGATGGCGGTGCTGGCCGCGGTCGCGCTGATCCGCGGCATCGGCGACGTCATCGACAACTCGGGCAGCGCACTTTCCTGGTTCTCCCCGATCGCCTGGGCGCAGCAGATGCGGCCGTTCGTCGACCTGCGGTGGTGGCCGTTCGTGTTGCTGATCCTGCTCGTCGTTGTGCTGGTTGCGGTGGCCGTCGCGCTGGAAAGCCGCCGGCAATACGACGACGGCGTCCTGCCGGCCACGGGCGAGCACCCGAACGCGCACGCAATACGCGGGGTGTTCGGACTTCACGAGACCCTGCAGCGCGGGCAGGTGATCGGGTGGTCGGTGGCTCTGCTGCTCTCCGGGGCGGCGTTCGGTTCGATGACGAAGTCGCTACAGGATGCCGCGAAAAGCAACCCGTTGATTGCCCGGGTGCTGGCCGCGGAGGGACTCGACGGCATCTACACGACGATGACGCAGTTCCTCGCGGCCGCGACGACCGCGTTCGTCGCCGCCGCGGTGCTGCGACTGTCCCGCGACGAGCAGTCGGGACTGGCCGAACCGGTGCTCGCCGGGTCGGTGTCGCGATGGCGCTGGCTGCTCACAGCGGTCACGGCCGCAGTGCTGTCCTCGGCAGTGTTGATGCTGTGCGCGGGGTTCGGCAACGGGTTGGGCGCCGGCATCACGCTCGGCGAGCCGCCAACGGTCGCGCGGCTGACTGCGGCCGGACTGGCCTTCGTGCCGGCCATGGCGGTGGTCGCGGCCGTCGCGGCGCTGGCCGTCGCCGTGAAACGGCCGTGGATCGCCTGGCTGTTCGTGACGTACATCGTGCTGGCGCTGTATCTGGGCGCTCTGCTGCGGCTGCCGCGCTGGCTGGTCGACGCGTCGCCCGTCGGCCGCACCACGGCCCCGACGCACGTTCCGGTGACTGCGCTGCTGATGATGATCGGCGTCGCAATCGCATTGACCGCAGTGGCCGGCGTCATCTACCGGCGTCGAGATGTGGTGTGAGAGAAAAAGCCATGGCGACCGCACTTCGCATGGCGGGAACATCGCTGCTCGGACTGGCGGCTTTCGGGTTGCTGCTGTTCATGCCGGCAGGGACGTTGCGTTATTGGCAGGCATGGGTTTTCATCGCCGTGTTCACGATCTGCACGCTCGTGCCGAGCACTTATCTGCTGGTGAAGGACCCCGCCGCGTTGCAGCGCCGCATGCACGCGGGGCCGGCGGCGGAAACCAGAACGACCCAGAAGATCGTCATCGCCAGCGCGTTCCTGTTGGTGCCGGCGGTGATGGTGTCCAGCGCCTTCGACCATCGCTTCGGCTGGTCTCCGGTGCCGACTGCGGTGTCGTTGATTGGCCAGGCGCTGGTGGCAATCGGACTCGGCATCACCCAGTACGTCATCATGCAGAACAGTTACGCGGCGGCCACCATCACCGTCGAGTCGGGCCAGAAGGTGGTGTCCTCCGGGCTGTACAGCCTTGTGCGGCACCCGATGTACGTCGGAAACCTGATCATGATGGTCGGCATCCCGCTGGCGCTCGGCTCGTACTGGGGATTGCTGATCCTCGTCCCTGGCGTAGTTCTGCTCGCGGTGCGGATCCTCGACGAGGAACGAGCGCTGGCGCAGGAGTTGGCCGGATACCGTGACTACATGCAGAAAGTGCACTATCGGTTAGTGCCGCACATCTGGTGATGGAACTTCTCACGGGATTCGGTCTGGCCACGGCGGCCGGGCTCAACGCCTACATCCCGATACTGATCCTGGGCCTGCTCGCCCGCTTCACAGATGTGATCACGCTGCCGCACGCATGGTCGTGGCTGGAGAACGGCTGGGTGCTGACGATCGTCGCGGTGTTGCTGGCGGTCGAGGTAGTGGCCGACAAGATCCCAGCACTCGACAGCGTCAACGACGCGGTGCAGACCGTCGTCCGACCGACTGCGGGCGGCATCGTGTTCGGCTCGGGGACCGCCGCACAGACCGTCGCCGTCACCGATCCTGGTGCGTTCGCCAGGTCAGGCCAATGGATTCCGATCGCGATCGGAATCGTCGTCGCGTTGGTCGTGCACCTGACCAAGACGACGGTGCGCCCGGTGGCCAACGTTGCAACGGCCGGGGTCGCCGCGCCGGTGCTCAGCACGATCGAGGACATCACCAGCGTCGGGCTGGTGGTGGTCGCGATCGTGTTGCCGGTGCTGGTGCTCGTGGTGGTCGCCGCGCTGGTGTGGGCCGCGGTGAAACTGCTGCGCCGACGACGGCGAGCACGTCGCCGAGACTGAAGCCAGGGTCGTGAATTCCACGGATCAACGACCCGGAATTCGGTTTCGGCGCAAGCCGGCTAGATCCAGATGCCCTTGCCGACCGCGACGACGCCGCCGGCGCTGACCGCGAAGCGTTCCCGGTCGCGCTCGAGGTCGACCCCGACCATCTCGCCGGGACCCACGACGACGTTCTTGTCGAGAATTGCGTGCCGCACCGCCGCGCCGCGCCCGACGCGCGCGCCGGGCATCAACACGCTGCCTTCGACGATCGCGCCTTCGTCGACGACGACGTTGGACGACAGCACCGAGTTGCGCACCGACGCCGCGGACACGATGCTGCCCGCGCCGACCACTGACTCCTGCGCGGAGCCGCCGTTGACGAACTTTGCCGGCGCCAGGTTCTCCGACTCCCCGCGAATAGGCCAGCGCTTGTTGTAGAGGTTGAAGATCGGGTGCACCGACACCAGGTCCATGTGCGCGTCGTAGAACGCGTCAAGCGTGCCGACGTCACGCCAATAGCCGCGGTCGCGTTCGGTGGCGCCGGGCACCTCGTTGTCGTCGAAGTCGTAGACCGCGGCGCGCCCGTCATCGACTAGACGCGGAATGATGTCGCCGCCCATGTCGTGGTCGGAGTTGTCGTCGTCGGCGTCGGCGCGCACCGCGTCGATGAGCACCTTGGTGGTGAAGATGTAGTTGCCCATCGACGCGAAGGTTTGCTCGGGGTCGTCGTGCGTGCCGGGCGGGTCGGACGGCTTCTCGACGAAGTCGCGGATGCGGCCGGACTCGTCAGAGTCGATGCAGCCGAACGCCGTTGCCTCCTTGCGGGGCACACGGATGCCCGCGACCGTTGCGCCCGCGCCGCTTTCGATGTGGCGGGTCAGCATCTGCTCGGGGTCCATCCGGTACACGTGGTCGGCACCGAACACGACGATGTAGTCGGGGTCTTCGTCGTAGATCAGGTTCATCGACTGGTAGATCGCGTCGGCGCTACCGGTGTACCACCGCGGGCCGAGCCGTTGCTGCGCGGGCACCGGCGTGATGTATTCGCCGGCCAGGCCGGAGAGCCGCCAGTTCTGCGAGATGTGCCGGTCGAGGGAATGGGACTTGTACTGGGTGAGCACGCAGATGCGCAGATACCGGGCGTTGACCATGTTCGACAACACGAAGTCGATGAGCCGGTAGGCGCCGCCGAACGGGACTGCGGGTTTGGCCCGGTCGGCGGTCAGCGGATACAGCCGCTTACCTTCTCCACCGGCGAGGACAACGCCCAACACATGTGGCAATTCCCTCATGCCTAGAACCTATCCGTACTCGTTGACTGCGGCCAGAAATTCTCCGGAATTCACCCGGGTCAAACGCCACAGTCGACGACGTGGGTGCATCGTCCGCTTGCGGGCACTACCGTCATGACGATGCGGGTGGCGATGATGACGCGGGAGTATCCGCCGGAGGTCTACGGGGGCGCCGGGGTCCACGTCACCCAGCTCGTCGCTCAGTTGCGCAAGCTGTGCGAGGTGGACGTGCACTGCATGGGCGCACCCCGGCACGGCGCGTACGTTCACCAGCCCGACCCGGCGCTGCGCGGAGCCAACCCGGCCCTGACGACACTGTCGGCCGACCTGGTGATGGCCAACTCCGTCCTCGCCGCCACGGTCGTGCACAGTCACACCTGGTACACCGGGCTGGCCGGTCACCTGGCCGCGCTGCTCTACGGCATCCCGCACGTGCTCACCGCGCATTCGCTGGAGCCGCTGCGGCCGTGGAAGGCCGAGCAGCTGGGTGGCGGTTATCGGGTGTCGTCGTGGGTGGAGCGCACCGCCGTCGAGACCGCCGACGCGGTGATCGCGGTGAGCTCCGGGATGCGTGAGGACCTGCTGGCCACCTATCCCGCGCTGGACCCGAACGTGGTGCATGTGGTGCGCAATGGGATCGACACCGACGTGTGGTGTCCGGTCGCGGACGCGAGGAGCAAAACAGGCACCGCGGACGCGAGGAGCAAGAAAGAAGAAGAGCCGACACTGGGCGAATCGGTACTCGCCGAGCTTGGCGTCGACGTCGAGAAGCCGATCGTCGCGTTCGTCGGCCGGATCACGCGGCAGAAAGGCGTGGCACACCTGGTTGCGGCCGCACACCGGTTTGCCCCCGAGGCGCAGTTGGTGTTGTGCGCCGGCGCGCCTGACACCCCCGAGATCGCCGCCGAGATCACCGAGGCTGTGCAGAACCTGTCGCGCGCCCGCAGTGGCGTGTTCTGGGTACGAGAGATGCTGCCGATCGGCAAGGTTCGCGAAATACTCTCAGCGGCAACGGTTTTCGTGTGCCCGTCGGTGTACGAGCCGTTGGGGATCGTCAATCTCGAGGCAATGGCCTGCGCGACGGCCGTGGTCGCCTCCGACGTGGGTGGCATTCCAGAAGTGGTGGCCGACGGGGACACCGGGCTCTTGGCGCACTACGACGCGGGTGACCCGTCAAGTTTCGAGACGCGGTTGGCCGACGCCGTCAACACGCTCGTCGCAGATCCGGACAGAGCCGAACGCTTCGGCCGGGCGGGCCGTCAACGGTGCATCGACGAGTTTTCGTGGGCGCGCATCGCCCAACAGACACTGGAGATCTACCGCAAGGTGAGCGCCAGCTAGCTGGTGACGCCCTTGAGCTCGTCGCCCAACGCGGCCGCCTCTTCGGGAGTGAGTTCGACGACGAGCCGGCCACCGCCCTCCAACGGTACTCGCATCACGATGCCGCGCCCCTCCTTGGTTGCTTCCAGTGGACCGTCACCGGTCCGGGGCTTCATCGCCGCCATCGAGCGCTCCCTCCAGACTGCACGTTCACGCTCCTATTGTTCCTTATCCAGCAGCCTTCGTGTGCAAAGACCCCGCTAACCGGCCTTATTCCGGCGCCCGCGGCACCCAGCATGTCTGCAGGTGGTCGTCCACCATGCCGGTGGCTTGCATCAGCGCATACGCGGTGGTGGGGCCGACGAACCGGAATCCGCGGCGCTTCAACTCCTTGGCCATCGCGATGGACTCCGGACTCACCGCCGCCACGTCGGCAGCGGTGGCCGGCCTCGGCCGAGGAGGCGGCGGCGCGAACGACCACAGCAATTCGGACAGGTCCGCATCGAGCCCCGTGGCGGCGCGCGCGTTCGCGATCGTGGCATCGATCTTCGCGCGGTTGCGCACAATTGAAGCGTCGGCCACCAGCCGGGCGACATCGCGGTCGGTGTAGCGGGCGACCTTCTCGACGTCGAAGCCGTCGAAGGCGCGCCGGAAGTTCTCCCGCTTACGCAGGATCGTCAGCCACGACAGCCCACTTTGGAACGCCTCCAACGAGATTCGCTCAAACAGCGCATCCCGTCCGTGCAGTGGCCGGCCCCACTCGAAGTCGTGGTAGTCGCGGTACATCGCGGCTTGAGCGCCGCCGCTTTGCGCCCACGAGCAGCGGACGCGGCCGTCGTCGGTCACCTTCCGTCGGGGACAGGCTCGGCGTCGTCGTCAACCAACGCACGCAACGCCGACACCTGACCGCGCAGCAACTCGATCTCGCGGCTCAGCCGGTCGAGCACCCAGTCCACCTCGCTGGTCTTGTATCCGCGCAGGGTCTGCGTGAACTTGACGGCGTCGACGTCGGCACCGGTGACACCCGAGGCGGGCAGCGCGGTGGCAGTGGTGGCGCGCGGAAGCGGCGGCAGCGGTTCGCCGCGGCCGAACACCGCGCTGGCGATCACGAACAGCAGCCCGGCGACGAGCACCAGCACCAGCAAGTACATCAGGATCAGCGTCACGACACAGATCCTGCCTCATGCGACGGACGAAATAGCCCATCGGCCGTGCTAGCGAGAGTGACGTTTGGCAGGCCTGCACTTTCTCTGCGAAACGTCAGTTTCGGCGCTGAAGTCGCCTACCGGGGCCGCAGCGTGTTCATGGGTGGACGGTCGTCCAAGCAGACCTCCGAGACCCGCGGAGTGAAGTCGGCGCCGTCGGCGAAGAACTGAGTGAGGCCGACCCCGGAATCGTTGACGTCACAGCGCGACAGCAGCGTTGCGACAACCTGGCGGCTCATCGCGGAGAGCTCGGTCAGCGGGCGGTTGCGGTGCGCCCGCACACCAAGGTTGACCTGTGCGATCGCGTCCAGCCCGAGCCGGTCGTAGGTGTCGATCAGCAGGCCGATCTCGACCCCGTAGCCGGGTGCGAACGGCACCGACGTCAGCAGCTCGCGGGTGCCGGCATATTCGCCGCCAAGCGGCTGCAGCACGCAGGACAGCTCGGGGCGCAGCGCGGCCAGCAGCGGCCGCGCGACCAGTTGGGTGACCCGACCGCCGCCGTTCTCGTCCTCGCGGCCACTGACCATCAGCGGTCTGCGGTAGTAACCCTTGACCAGGTGCACGCCGTCAGCGGTCAGCAACGGCCCGATTAGGTTCGGCACGAACATCGGGTCCGGGTCGATCAGGTCGGAATCGACGAACGCGATGATGTCGCCGCTGGTGGCCGCCAGCGAACGCCACAGCGCCTCACCCTTGCCCGGCTGCGGTAACAGCTCCGGCACAGCCTCTTCGCGACTGACCACCCGTGCGCCTGCGGTGAGCGCGCGGATCGCGGTGTCGTCGGTGGAGCCGGAGTCGAGCACGACGAGCTCGTCGACCAGGCCGCCGAGCATCGGCAAGATGGTCTCGACGACGGACGCGACCGTCTCTTCCTCGTTGAGCGCGGGCAGTACCACCGAAACCGTCCGGCCCGCCTTGGCGGCCTCGAGCTCGGCCACGGTCCAGTTCGGCCGGGGCCAGCTGCGTTCGGCCAGCCATTTGTCGGTGGCGACGTCCGTGCGCTCCGGTGCAGTCGTCATGCCAGTCCCCTCACCGTGCGCGTCGGCGGGCGCACACCCTGGATCGCCGCGACCATTTCCAGCACGCGCCGAGTGTGTTCTACCTCGTGCACCCGGAACATCCGCACCCCGGCCGCGGCCGTGACCGCGGTGGCCGCCAGCGTGCCTTCCAGGCGTTCGGTCAAACCCACACCCAGAGTCTCCCCGACGAAGTCCTTGTTGCTCAGGGCCATCAGCACCGGCCATCCGGTGTTAACAAGATCTTCCGCGTGCCGCAACAAAGCGAGCCCGTGGTAGGTGTTCTTGCCGAAATCGTGGGTCGGGTCGATGAGGATCCGGTCTCGGGCCACCCCCACCGCGACCGCCCGCTCGGCGGCCGTCGTCACCTCGGCGATGACGTCGTCGACGACGCCGCTGACGGTGTGGCCGTAGCTGACCCGGAACGGCCGCGTCCGGGGCGCCGCCCCGCCGGTGTGAGAGCACACCAGGCCGGCGTCGAACTCGGCGGCCACCTCGGGCAGTCCCGGGTCGACCCCGCCCCAGGTGTCGTTGATCAGGTCGGCGCCCGCCGCGCATGCCTGCTTGGCCACCGTCGCGCGCCACGTGTCGACGCTGATCAGCTGCTGCGGGTACGCGCTGCGTAGCCATTCGATGAATGGCACCACCCGCGCGATCTCCTCGTCGCTGTCGACCGCCTGGCCGGGGCCTGCCTTGACGCCGCCGACGTCGATCACGTCGGCGCCCTCATCGATCGCGTGGTGCACCGCCGCCTTGGCGGCGTCGTCGGTGAATGTGGAGCCGCGGTCGTAGAACGAGTCCGGGGTGCGGTTGACGATCGCCATGATCAGCGCACGATCGCCGGCCACCGGACGGCCGCAGAACGTCGACTCCACCCCTCCAGGGTGCCAGGCGCTCTGCTACTTGTTGCTCGTGGGCGCCTTCCCGGCCTTCACTTCCTCGGGATACTCGTCGTAGAACTCGACGTAGCCCTCGTCGCGGTTCTTCAGCACGTAGATCGGGTCCTCGACGTCTTCGCCGTAGCCCTGCTTGGCCAGGTCGACCTTCTTGGTCTTGTGCGTCGAAGTTTTCTCCAGCTCTTTGACGACGCGCACGAACAGCGGCATCGCATACGGCGGCAGGTTCTCGTACACCGTCTTGGCCAGCGCCTTGCCGTCGAAGTCGGCGCCGTCCTTGAGCTGGATTGCGGCCATCCCGGCCTTGCCGCCCGCGCCCTCGACCCCGACGCCGTAGACCGTGGCGTCCTCGACGTTGCTGTCCTGCTGCACGGCGTGCTCGACCTCGGTGGTGGCCACGTTCTCGCCTTTCCACCGGAACGTGTCGCCGAGCCGGTCGGAGAACGCCGCGTGGCCGAAGCCCTGCGAACGCATCAGGTCGCCGGTGTTGAACCAGACGTCGCCCTTCTTGAACGCGTCGCGCACCAGCTTCTTCTCGGTGGCCTCTTTGTCGGTGTAGCCGTCGAACGGCTGGAAGTTGCTGACCTTGGACAGCAGCAGGCCCGGCTCGCCGCTCTTGACCTTCTTGACTCGGCCCTTGTCGTCGCGCACCGGGTCGCCGCTCTCGTGGTCGTACTCGACGAACGCCACCGGCGTCGGGCAGATCCCGGCGCTCTTGGGGATGTTCAGCACGTTGACGAACGCGGTGTTGGACTCGCTGGCCGAGTAGAACTCGCAGACCCGCGGGATGCAGAACCGCGTGGTGAACTCGTCCCAGATGCCCGGCCGCAGCCCATTGCCTGCGATCACCCGCACCTTGTGCTTGCAGTCGGTGTCCTTCTCCGGCTGGTTGAGCAAGTAGCCGCAGATCTCGCCGATGTAGACGAACGCGGTCGCTTCGCAGCCGATGACCTCGTCCCAGAACTTCGACGCCGAGAACGACTTGCCCAGCGCCAACGTGGCGCCCGCGCTCAGCACCGACGACACCGCGACCGTGAGCGCGTTGTTGTGATACAGCGGCAGGCAGCAGTACAGGATGTCGTTGCTGTTGAGCCGCATTCCGATGCCGCCGAAGCCGCCGAGGGCCCGCAGCCAGCGGTAGTGCGTCATCACGCTGGCCTTCGGCATGCCGGTGGTGCCCGACGTGAAGATGTAGAACGCCTTGTCCTTGGCCAGGATCGACGACGTGACGTTCGGGTTGTCGGTCGGGGCGTCGGCGGCGAGCCGGTCCAGTTCGTCGAGGGAAAGCGCGTCGCTCACGTCGGCGCCGGACTCCTTCACCTCGCCCAGCAGCTCGTCCTCGCCGATCAGAACCACCGAGCCGAGCAACCCGACGCTGTGTGCCAGCACCTTGCCGCGCTGGTTGTAGTTGAGCATGCCGGCGATCGCGCCCAGCTTGACCACGGCGAGCATCAACAGCACCGCGCGCGGCGAGTTCTTCAGCAAGATCCCGACGACGTCGCCGCGGCCGACGCCGCGAGCCGCCAGCACCGCGGCATACCTGTTGGCGGTCTCATTCGCCTCGCGGTACGTCACGGTCTCGTCCTGGAACTTGATGAACGTCTTGTCGCCGTAGCGGCCGGCCCGGTCCTGGAACACCTTGCCGATCGAGGTCTTCGCCGACGGCCGGGCCATGAACCCGGTCAGCACGCCCTGCATGATCGCCGGGGCGTCCATGATCAGCCCGGGCACCCGGCTGGCGATGTCGATCAGGCCAACGGTCGACTTCTCTCTTTCTTCGCGCGACTCTTCGCCATTTTTCGCCATGCGCTTCATCTTCCCCCCTTCGCGTCCCCCACAAACTGGCGAAAAGCGATGTCAGGACGGCGCCAGCGGCTCTTCGATGGGGGCACAGACCGCCAGCGCCCCCTCGACGTCGCGGGTCACCACGATCCGGTCGAGCGCGCCGGGGTGCACATATCCCGCCTCGACCAGACTCTCAAGCCACGCCCACAGGCCGTCGTAGTGGCCGTCGGGGTCGAGCAGCACGACCGGCTTCTCGTGCATGCCGAGATAGCCGGCGGTCCAGGTCTCGAACAGCTCCTCGAGCGTGCCGATGCCGCCGGGCAGCGCGATGAACGCGTCGGAACGGTCCTCCATCACCTGCTTGCGTTCCCGCATTGTGTCGGTGATGACGAGCTCGTCGGCGTCGACGTCCGCCATCTCCTTGTGCACCAATGCCTTCGGGATCACCCCGACCGTGCGTCCGCGGTGTGCGCGGGCGCCTGCGGCCAGTGCACCCATCGCCGAGACGTTGCCGCCCCCGGACACCAGAGTCCAGCCGCGGTCGGCGATCGCTTCGCCCACTTTGGCTGCCAGCGCGAGCAATTCGGGGTGCCGCGGGCCCGACGCGCAGTACACGCAGACCGCCCATTCAGGCCGCGACTCAACAGAATCCGACACACCCGCCAAACTAGACCCATAGGATGCGGCGAGTGACCGACGATAACAGCGTCGATGAGCGCTCGCGCGAAGAGCATCGAGCCGAAGCCGCCGCAGAGGCGCTGCGGCTCGGTGACATGGAGTCGAGTGAGAATCTCGCACGATCCGCGCTCCAGCAGTCGGAGTCGCTGGCTGCCCGGCTGACCCTGGCCCAGGCCCTTGCCTGGCAGGGCCGCGGGCGGGAGGCCGCCGAAACCCTCGCCGCGGTCGACCCCGACGGGCTTTCGGAGACCGACCTGATGGCGTGGGCGCTGCCGCGGGCCGCCAACCAGTTCTGGATGCTCAGCCAGCCGACCCAGGCTGTCGCTTTCCTGCAGACCGTTCGCAACCGGGTCTCGGCACCGGGCGCGCGCGCCACTTTGGATGGGCTCGCCGCCACCTTCGCGATGAACGCCGGCACGCCGCTGCGGGCATTGCGCCTCGCCGACGAGGTGCTGGCGTCGCCGTACGCCGACGACATCGCGGCCGGCTGGGCGGCGTCGACCGCCGCGCTGTCGTCGGCGCGGACGGGCCGGTTCAGCCGCGTCGATGAACTGGCGGCACGGGCGCAGTCCGCCGGCCATCCCGGCCTGTTGCGGTTCACCAGCGGATTCGGCCGGATCACCGGATTCCTGATGGGGGGCCGACTCGACGAGGCCCGGGCGCTGGCGCAGCGCTACACCGACTCTGCCGAGCGGCAGCAGCCCGGCCATGCGATCGGCGGGGTGCTGGTCTCGTATGTCGCGATCGCACAGGGCGACTTCGGCGCGGCAGCGGCGCTGCTGGAGCGGGCCGCTGACGCATTGGCGCCGACGGGCTACTCGTGGGGACCGCTGGCGCTGATGCTGCTGGCCCAGGCGCTCGGCCAGCGGGGCGACCAGATCGGCGCCGCGAAGGCGTTGAGTGCGGCGGAGTCGCGACACGGCATGAAGTCCGCGCTGTTCACGCCGGAACTCGCGCTGGCGCGGGCCTGGTCGAAGGCGGCCCGCAATGACGTGCAGGAGGCGATCGACGCGGCGCGTGATGCCGTTCAGGCTGCCGAGCGCGGTGGCCAGTCGGCGGTGGCGTTGCGCGCGCTGCAGGATGCGGCCCGGCTCGGTGACACCCAGGCGGTCTACCGGGCGCAGCGGTTGGCCGGGGAAGTCGACTGCGTGCTGGGCCGCCTAACGCTGGCCCACGCCCAGGCGCTCACCGACGGCGACGGCGTCGCGCTGAAGCAGGTTGCCGAAGAGTTGGCCGACATCGGCTTGCATCCCGCTGCCGCCGACGCCGCCCGCCAAGCGGACCGGGACGGCCCGTAACCGAGCATCTCGTGTTCATTCCCGGCGTCGGTGGCCGCGACTGGCTGTTCACGCGCTGATCGAAGAATCCGGCCACCGCACGCCGATCGAGCGGCCGCAGGCGTTCACTGCGGTGATGCGGCTGTGGCTGACGCGCTGAGGTGCTCCCGGTGTCGCCGAGAATGAAACCATGGTCGTGATCTTGGCGGATCAACGACCCCTGGAATTCGGTTTCGGCGCATGCGCTAGCTGCTGAGGTAGTCGCGCAGCATCTCGACGGCCGCGGTGATCTGCCCGACGGGCACGCGTTCGTCGGCGCGATGGGCAAGGCTGGGGTCACCGGGACCGTAGTTGACGGCGGGAATGCCGCGGGCCGCGAACCGCGCGACGTCGGTCCAGCCGAACTTCGCGCGCACCTGCCCGCCGGCGGCCTGTACCAGCGCGGCGGCGGCCGGGTGTGACAACCCCGGCAGCGCCCCCGCTGCGGCGTCAGTCTGCTCGATCCGGACATCGAGCCCGTCGAGGACTTCGTGCACGTGCTGCAGGGCCTGCTCGAGGTTGCGGTCCGGGGCGAAGCGGAAGTTGACGGTCACGGACGCGTGGTCCGGGATCACGTTGCCGGCGATGCCGCCCTCGATGCGCACCGCGCTCAGCCCTTCGCGGTACGTGCAACCGTCGATGTCGACGTGCCGGGCGTCGTAGCCGGCCAGCCGGTCCAGGACGGTGCCGAGCTTGTGAATTGCGTTGTCGCCCATCCACGGTCGCGCGGAGTGCGCCCGGGTGCCGCCGGCCGTGACGACGACGCGCAGCGTGCCTTGGCAGCCGGCCTCGATAAAGCCGCCGGACGGTTCGCCGAGAATCGCGACGTCCGCGTCCAGCCAGTCGGGCAGCTCGTGCTCGATCCGGCCCAAACCGTTTGCGGCGGCTTCGATTTCCTCGCAGTCGTAGAACACCAGTGTCAGGTCGCGGCTGGGTCCGTCGAGCGTGGCGGCCAGGTGAAGGAACACCGCGTCACCGGATTTCATGTCAACCGTGCCGCAGCCGTGCAGCTCGTCGCCCTCTCGCCGGGACGGCAGGTTGTCGGCGATCGGCACGGTGTCGAGGTGCCCGGCCAACAGCACGCGCGTCGGGCGGCCAAGCTGTGTGCGGGCCAGCACCGCATTGCCGTGCCGGACGATCTCGAATCCGCTGGTCTGTTCGCGCAGCGCGGCCTCGACCTCGTCGGCGATGCGGGCCTCCTGCCGCGACTCACTCGGGATGTCGACGAGCGCGGCGGTCAGTGCGATCGGGTCGCCGCTCAGATCTAGGCCCACGGGGATCAAGGCTAGTCGCCAGCTATCGCGGCAGACGTACGATGCGGTGATGCCGCACGAGGCCGAGTTCGACGATGTCCGGCGTTTGATCGGCGAATTCGGGTCGCGCGCGACGCTGGTGACGGTGACGGAATCCCTGCGTCCGCACGTCGTGACAGCGATGATCGGCATCGACGGCGACCGGCTTGTCGCCCACGTCGGATCGCGGACGCGATCGAACGTGATTGACCATCCTGGCCTGACCGTCGTGTGGAACCCAGTCGACGACGGCGAGTATCAGCTGATTCTCGACGGCACGGCCGAACACGTCGGCGAGCCGAACGACCGCGACGTGAGCACGCTGCGAATCGCTGTCGTCGGCGGCATCCTTCACCGGCTCGCCGGGCTACCGGAAGGCCCGCCCACATGCCGGTCGCTGGATGCCGGGGCGCCACGCAGTAACGTCTAGCCCCGTGACTTCTGCTGCGGGCGTGGGCCTGGCGACCATCAGCGCCGACGGGACGGTGCTCGACGTGTGGTTCCCGGCGCCGGAAATCAAGGTCGACGATCCCGCAGGCACCGCCCGGCTGTCGGTGGCCGAGGTGCCCGACGAGCTGGCCGAGCTGGCCGGCCGCGACGACGACCGCGGCGTCGAAACCGCTTTGGTGCGAACGGTGATCGGCGCGCTGGCCGACCCGCCCGCCGACGCCTATGACGCGTATCTGCGGCTGCATCTGCTGTCGCACCGATTGATCAAGCCGCACGACGCGAACGTCGACGGGATCTTCGGCGTGCTGACCAATGTGGTGTGGACCAATCACGGCCCTTGTGCGGTCGAAGGTTTCGAGGTTGTGCGGGCACGGCTGCGTCGGCGCGGCCCGGTGACCGTCTACGGCGTCGACAAGTTCCCGCGGATGGTCGACTACGTGATACCGACCGGTGTGCGGATCGCCGACGCCGACCGGGTGCGCCTCGGCGCGCATCTCGCACCGGGAACGACGGTGATGCACGAGGGCTTCGTCAACTTCAACGCCGGCACCTTGGGCGCGTCGATGGTCGAGGGCCGCATCTCCGCGGGCGTCGTGGTCGGCGACGGGTCCGACGTGGGCGGCGGCGCGTCGATCATGGGCACGCTGTCCGGCGGTGGTACACAAGTGATTTCGATCGGCCAGCGCTGTCTTCTCGGGGCGAACGCGGGCCTGGGCATTTCGCTCGGCGACGACTGCGTGGTGGAGGCCGGTCTGTACGTGACGGCGGGTACCAAGATCCAGACACCCGACGGCGCGACGGTCAGGGCGCGAGAGCTCTCAGGAGCGAACAACCTTCTGTTCCGGCGCAATTCGCTGACCGGCGCGGTCGAGGTGGTGTCCCGCGACGGCCAAGGTATCGCGCTGAACAAGGCCCTGCACGCCAACTAATTTGCCGCGAGCGCAGAAGTCAGCGCTCCGACAGCACGCAGAACTCGTTGCCTTCGGGGTCGGCCAGCACCACCCAGCTCTGCTCGCCCTGGCCGATGTCCACATGCCGCGCACCCATACCGACCAGCCGCTCGACCTCGGCGCGTTGATCGTCGGGGCGGAAGTCGAAGTGGATGCGGTTCTTGACGATTCGCCTGTCGTCGACCTGTAGAAACAACCAGTTCGGGCCGGATCCCGGCGGGGCCGTCAGCCTGACGTCGCCGTCCTCGTCGACGTCTTGCGGCCAGCCCAGCGCCTGGGACCACCACTGCCCCAACGCCGTCGGGTCCGCCGCGTCGATGCAGATCTCGTCGAACGTCAACCCCATGTCGTGAGCTCCTTCTTGATAACCTTGCCCATCGCGTTGCGGGGCAGCGCGTCGACCACTCGCACTTCGCGCGGTCGTTTGTGTACCGAAAGCTCTTGTGCTACATACTCGATCAACACCGAAGGGGCGACGTCGCCGACGACGAACGCGACGATGCGCTGGCCCAGGTCGTCGTCGGGCAGCCCGACCACCGCCGCCTCGGCCACCCCCGGATGTCCCAGCAGCGCGGTCTCCACCTCCCCCGCCCCGATGCGATAGCCGCCGGACTTGATCAGGTCGGTCGACTCCCGGCCGACGATGCGGTGCATGCCGTCGGCGTCGATCACCGCGACGTCGCCGGTACGGTACCAGCCGTCGTCGGTGAACGCCGCAGCCGTCGCATCCGGCCGGCCCAGGTAGCCGTCGAACATCGTCGGCCCGCGCACCTGAAGGCGTGCAACGGTTTCGCCGTCATTCGCGACAGTGGCCTCGTCGTCGTCCACGAGCCGCGTCGTCACCCCGGCCAGCGGCAGTCCCACCCAGCCCGGACGCCGCTCGCCGTCGGCCCGGGTGCTGACGGTGATCAGCGACTCGCTGGTGCCGTACCGCTCCACCGGCTGGTGCCCGGTGAGTTCGGCCAGCCGCTCGAACACGGGGACGGGCAGCGGCGCGCTGCCCGACACCAACAGCCGCGCGGGCCGCAGCGCGTCGGCGGCCGCCCGGTCGGCGACGACGCGTGACCACACCGTCGGCACACCGAAGAACAGCGTGCCACCTGCTCCCGCATACGCCTCGGGCGTCGGCTTGCCGGTGTGCACGAACCGGTTGCCGATCCGCAGCGACCCGAGCAGTCCGAGCACCAGCCCGTGCACGTGGAACAACGGCAGGCCGTGCACCAGCGTGTCCTCCGGGGTCCACTGCCACGCGTCGGCCAGCGCGTCGAGGTCGGCGGCGATCGCCCGGCGGCTCAGCACCACACCTTTCGGCGGCCCGGTGGTGCCCGACGTGTACATGATCAGCGCTGTGGCGTCCGGCGACGGCTCCGGATACCGGTGCCACGAGCGCGCGTGCAGGCGCACCGGGATGTGGGGCATACCCTCCGCCTCGTCGGGCGCTTCGCCGAGCCAGGCCTGCGCGCCGGAGTCCGTGAGAATGTGACGGCGTTCGCCGTGGCCGACGTCGGCGGGCACCGGCACCACCGGCACGCCGGCGATCAGGCAGCCGGTGACGGCCAG
>DASWBF010000307.1:0-3408 GCA_036390735.1 Mycobacterium sp.
CCGTAGTCAGACAGGAACGTTCAGCCAAACAAGGAGGAGTGCATGGCTGAGAACAGTGGACCCGAGGAAGGCGTCAAAGGCGTCGTCGAAGGCGCCAAAGGCAAGGTTAAGAAAGCCGTCGGCACCCTGAGCGGTCGTGACGACCTGACCAAAGAGGGCAAGGCCCAGTAGGACAAGGCCGATGCCCAGCGCGATGTTGCCAAGAGAGAAGCCGAGGCGGAAGCGGCACGTGGTGGCGCCAAGGCTGCTGAAGAGCGCCAGAAGCAACACCAGTAGAAGCCATCCCGCGCGGGCCCGGTTCACCAGGACCGGGCCCGCCTTGTTGTCAGGCAAACGGCGTGCGCAGGACGTACCGGCTGGTGGGGACGGTGTCGATGTGCTCGTTGGCGCCGAACGCGGAGGTGCTCGCGATCATCCGGTTCATCCGGTCGGCCAGGTCGGCGTCGTCGGCGGCGCCGAAGAACGCGCGCAGGTCCGTGATCGCCTCGGCAGGAAACAACTCCTCGACGATCCCGTCGATGGCCGGGGCGTCTGGGGTCAGCGCGCGCCACACGACGTTCTGCGTGTAGCCGAATGTCGCCTGCGTCTCGATGGCCACTGTCGTGTGGTCGAGTTGCCAACGTGCCAACCAGGTTTCGCGGTCGAGGTCATGAGGACGGCGGAGCAACGCAACGTTGGCCAAACCTGTTGTCCGCTGGCCTAATTCAGTGGCCGGCGGCACCAAAGGCATCGACTCGGTGACGACGTACGCCGCGACGCTTCGGCACTGGGCGGAAAGCAGTTGGATCGCCTCCCGGGCTTGGTCGCCGTAGCACCGCTGAACCCAGATGCTGACGATGCCTACCACCGGAGGCTCGAGTGTGGTCAGCGTCATCAACGATGCCCGCACAGCATCGTCGCGGACGTTGACCGTCAACCCCGGCACGCCAAGCGCCAGGACCTCGTCGGCCACCGATCCTCGCAGCCGCGAGCACCACCGGTCGTCGCGCTCGGCGTCGCGGAGCAGCACGATCACCTTCTCCATGCGGATCAACGTAGCGCCACGCTGTGAACAGCACGGCACACGTCGCGTGGTGTGATTTAGCCCTCATTTGCCGGCCAGATACTAAGAATTCGTTATAAAGCAAAGTTCCCCACGCGACGATTGCTGCGTTGCCAGCAGCGCAACCACGCACGCAACAGCGGGTTGAACGTTAGCTGAAAATCCTCCTGAACGAAGGGCCGGAACTTTTCCTAAGTGCTCTCTGAGAGGTCCGCAGCGCACTCTGCGCATGTGCCGCGCGCCACGGGTTCGGCGCGACATCTGATGGCTAGACTCGACCGAGACGTGCGCCTCGACGGCGCAGTGAAACGAAAATCAAGGGCCGGCTAAGCAAATGCCGGCGGAGGTTTGATTGATTATGGCGAATTCTTTGATGCTGGCTGCTGCCGGCGTTCAGCGGGTCGCCGAGGTGCGTGTGCTCGGTGCGATCGACGTCGGACGAGGTCCGATTGGCGACATCGCCGTCGATGCCGATGGCGCCACCATTGTGGCGACGAACCCAGCCGATGCCAGCGTCTCGATTCTGGACCCCGACCTGATGAGCGTCGACGCGGTGGTGCCCGTCGGCGGTGAACCGTTCGCAGTCGCGGCGGCCGGCGGGCGCGCGTTCGTCGGGGCCTCTGCGCCGACGCACGACCTGCTCGCGGCCATTGACACCCGCGCCAAGGGCTTCCTTGCCGGCCTTCCGGTGGACCTGGACGTCGTCAGGGTCGCCGCCCACTACGACGGCGGCCGGCTGTTCGTCGGCGGGACGATCGACGACGCGGTCCAGCTCGCGGGCATCGACGTCGAATCCGGTCGCGTCGACACCGTCGCGCTGACGGGCGCCGAGAGCACCGTCGACGCCGTTCGCGTCTCGCCGAACGGCCGGCTGGTGTACGTCGCCACCTCGGACTCTTCTGGCGGGACTCTCGCGGTGGTCGACGCCGCGACGGCCCGCATCGTGGCGTCGGTGCCCACCGTGTCGCCCATTCGGGACGTGGTCGTGCGCGGTGACGGCCGTGTCGCGTATGTGCTTGGCCACGACCCCCAGTACGGCGGCTTCGTCGAGATGATCGACATGACCGCGAAGAGGGCGTTCGACATCGCATGGATCGGCGGGCATCCCATTCAGTTCGCACTCGCTGCCGACGGAACCCGCATGTATGTCGTCTACCGAGACGCCGTGGCGGTGTTGTGCTTGATCACCAACGAGATCGTCGACACCCTCGCCGTCGGCGCGCAGCCGTCATGCGTCGCGACGAGCCCCGACGGTGCGCGGCTGTACGTCTCCGACTACTCGGGCCGGGTGACCGTCTTCGCGGTCGCGGCGCGGCCGTCGTTCGACGACGTGCTGGACGTGGAGACCGTCGCGCTGTCCGAGATGCGAGAGCTCGCGCCGGCCTGACGGTCAGCCGACAGGGTCGCGGATGATCGGGCAGGTCATGCAGTGCCCGCCACCCCGGCCGCGGCCGAGTTCTGCGCCGACGATGGTGATGACCTCGACACCTTCCTTGCGCAGTAGCGAATTGGTGTGGGTATTGCGGTCGTAGGCGACGACGACGCCGGGTTCCACCGCCACCAAGTTGTTGCCGCTGTCCCATTGTTGGCGCTCGGATTCGTAAGCGGTGCCGCCGGTTTCGACGACGCGCAGCTCCTTGAGCCCCAAGGCCGTGGCGACCACATCGACAAACGGCTTGGACTCCTCGACGACGTCCACCCCCGGCGGAGTGTCGCTGGGACGCAGCGTGAACGTGTGGATGGCGTCGACGATGTGGGGGTAGGTCGTGACGACGTCGCGGTCGGCGAACGTGAACACCGTGTCGAGGTGCATGGCTGCTCGCAGCTTCGGCATGCCCGCCACCACCACCTCGGTGGCTGCCTCGTTCTTGAACAACTCGATGGCCACCTGCGTGATCGCCTGCCGTGACGTGCGCTCGCTCATCCCGATCAGCACCACGCCGTTGCCGGGCACCAGCACGTCGCCGCCCTCGATCGTCGCTGTCCCCCAGTGCTTTTCGGGATCGCCCCACCAGACCGTCGAGCCGACGTAGTCAGGGTGGAACTGGTAGATCGCCTTCATCAGTAGCGTCTCGTCGTGGCGGGCGGGCCAGTACAGCGGGTTCAGCGTCAGCCCGCCGTAGACCCAGCAGGTGGTGTCGCGGGTGTAGAGGGTGTTGGGCAGCGGCGGCATGAGATATTCAGCGACACCGAGGGATTCGCGTGCCAGCGCCAGGTATCCGGTGCGCATGTCCGCGGGCAGGTCGAGTGTCGACATACCACCGATCAGCAGCTCGGCCAGCCGCCGCGGCTCCAGCGAATCCAGGAACGCCCGGGTGTCGGCGACCAGCCCCGGCCCGACCTCGTTGGCGACGATCTTGCGGTCC
>DASWBF010000308.1:0-18660 GCA_036390735.1 Mycobacterium sp.
CGTGAATGCGATGTACTTGTTGCCGAACACCGTCGTGGCCCTGATGTGCGCCTCGACGTTCGCCGGGATCGACATCATGTACTTCGGGTTGACGTCCAGCGTGACCTTGGCTGCCGGCTCGCCGTCGGCGTCGATCTCCTCGACGTCGGCGACTTTGCCGATCACCACCCCGTTGTACGTGACCTTGGATCCGGAATCCAGGACCAGCCCCGCGCGCGGCGCCATCAGGGTCAGCTGCGTCTTCGGTGCAAACGTGCCGTTGAATTGGAAATACAGCAGCGTCAACAGCACCACGACGACTGCCGTCAGCGCCAACCCAGCCACCTTGTACGGCGGCGTGCGAGGCTTGTTCACCGGCGCGGCCATCGGGCTACACGGTAAGGCGTGACCCGCCGTCCCGGGGGAGATAACGACAAGCTGAGCGGTGCTCAGCCGTCGAATGATGGTGTGCTTACCCGCAGCCGCGACACAATGACGTCACCATGACTTCCGACATCGCCTTCGCCGGCGCGGCCGAGCAGGCGCGCCTGTTGGCCGACGGCGCAATCACTGCGCCGACGCTGCTCGAGACGTATCTGGACCGCATCAGACGGCTCAACCCGGTGCTGCGCGCCTACCGGGTGGTGCTGGAGGAGTCGGCCCGCGCCGAGGCCGCGACCGCGCAGCGACGACTCGATGCGGGTGAGCGGTTGCCGCTGCTCGGCGTTCCGGTCGCGATCAAGGACGACGTCGACGTCGCCGGCGAGGTCACCACGATGGGCACCAGCGCACACGGCCCGGCGAAAGAACACGACGCCGAGGTCGTGCGTAGGCTCCGCGAGGCGGGAGCGGTGATCGTCGGCAAGACGCACGTGCCGGAGCTGTGCATTTGGCCGTTCACCGAGTCGCTGACGTTCGGGGCCACCCGAAACCCGTGGGACGTCGGACGCACGCCTGGCGGCAGCAGCGGCGGGTCGGGGGTTGCGGTGGCCGCGGGGCTTGCCGGGTTGGCGCTGGGGTTCGGACGGCGCGGGGTCGATCCGGATCCCGTCGACGTGGTGCGGCGTATACGGCATCAAGCCGCAGCGCGACCGGGTGCCGCTGGCTCCGCACGACGACGCGTGGAACGGGCTCAGCGTCAACGGCCCGATCTCGCGCACTGTCGCCGACGCGGCGTTGTTCTTGGACGTCACCACGTCGATGCCCGCGCCCGAGGGCGGGTTCGTCGCGGCCGCAGCGCGCCAGCCCGGGCGACTGCGAATTGCGTTGAGCACCAAGGTTCCTCCGCCGCTGGTCACCGTCGTCGGCAAGGCGCAGCGCCGCGCCGTCCATGACGCGGGCGTGCTACTGCGCGAACTTGGCCACGATGTCGTCGCCCGCGACCCCGACTACCCGGTGACGGCCACGTTGACGAACCTGCTCCCGCGCTATCTGCGCGGCGTCCACGACGACATGGCGGCGATGCCGCTGCCGCAGCGGCTGGAGGCCCGCACCCGGGGGATGGCCCGGCTGGGCGGCCTGTTCTCGGATCGGCGGATCGCCGCGGTTCGTGCGGCCGAGGACCGGATTCGGGCGCGGGTGCTGTCGATCTTCGACGACGTCGACGTGGTGATCACCCCGGGCACCGCGACGGGGCCGTCACGCATCGGCGCGTACCAGCGCCGCGGTGCGGTGGCGACGCTGCTGCTGGTCGGTGCGCGCGTGCCGTTCCAGGAGATGTTCAATGTCACCGGGCAACCGGCAGCGGTCGTGCCGTGGGGCTTCGACCGCGACGGGCTTCCGGTGTCGGTCCAGCTGGTCGGCCGGCCGTCTGACGAGAGCACCCTGCTGTCGCTGAGCGCTCAGATCGAGTCGGCGCGACCGTGGGCGGAACGCCGGCCGCGCGTCAGCGGATGACGAAGTCGTCGGGGTTGACGCTGCGGGTCCACGCCCAGAAATCGACGAGTCGCCACGGACTCAACCCGTGTACCTTCCCGTTCGGATCTTTGTAGAAGCTGTGCTTGATGGTGGGCTGTGACCAGACCAGGGTGTCCATCTCGGCTTGGGAGCGGGTGTACCAGTCGTCGTATCGATCCTGCCGCGGCTCCATGGTTTTCGCGCCGGTGCGGATCAGCAGGTCGAGACAACTCATGATGTAGCGTACTTCGCACTCCGAGTGGAAGATCAGGCTGCCGCCGGTGGCCAGGTTGGTGCCCGGCCCGTACAGGCAGAAGAAGTTCGGGAAGTTCGGCACGGTGATGCCGAGGTAGGCGGCGGGCCGCGGACCCCACGCCGTCTGCAGGTCGAGCCCGTCACGCCCGACCACTCGGAACGACGAGATGAACTCGTTGACGCGGAAGCCGGTGGCGTAGACCAGCACGTCGGCGGGGTAGCGGCGGCCGTCGCTACCGACGACGGCGTCGGGTTCGATGTGGTCGACGCCGTCGCGGACGAGTTCGACATGCTCCTTGGTGAGGGTTCTCAGCCAGCTGCCGTTGTCCTGCAGCGTGCGCTTGCCGGTGGCAGGGTAGTCGGGGATCGCCTTCTCGAGAAGCGCTGTGTCACCGCCGATTTGGCTGCGGATCCACTCGGTGAACATGACCCGCGCCATGTCGTTGGCGGCGCTGACGGCATGCTGTTGGTCCGGCCAGTCGGGGTCGACGCGCGCGGCGGCGAACGCGGTGTCGCACGCAGGCCAGAACAGCAGGAATCGATACCACCGGCCGTAGAACGGCAGATGCTTCAACGCCCACTGCACGCCGGGGCCCACCTTGGCGTGGTAGTTCGGGTTGGGGAACATCCACTGCGCGGTCCGCTGGAAGATGGTGAGGCTGCGCACGTCGTCGGCGATAGCCGGAGCCACTTGAAAACCGCTGGCGCCCGCACCGAGCAGAACGACGTCCTTCCCGGTGAGGTCCGCGCTGTGGTCCCACCGCGCCGTGTGAAAGGCAGGGCCCGTAAACGTTTCCGCCCCACTGATGTCCGGGATCGACGGTCGGTTGAGTTGCCCGACAGCGCTGATCACCGCGTGTGCTTCGAGTGTCTCCTCGGTGCCGTCGGCATCACGGATCCGCACCGACCACGTCGACGTCGCATCGTCGAACTCCGCTTCTAGGACTTCGGTGGAAAACCGGACCTGCTCGGTGATTCCGTGCCGATGCATGACTGCTTCGAAGTACTCTTGCAGCTCCGGCTGTTGCGCGAAGTACTCGGTCCAGTGGTCGGTGGGCTCGAAGCTGTAGCAGTAGAAGTGGTTTCCGACGTCGACACGGGCGCCGGGATAGCTGTTCTCCCACCAGGTTCCGCCGACTCCGGCGTTCTTCTCGATCACCGTGTACGGCATGCCGGCCTCTTGCAGGCGGATCGCGGCGAGCAGCCCGGACTGTCCGCAGCCCACCACGACGACCGGAAAGTCCGCCCGCGCTTGGGGACTGGACTCGAACACGGTGACACGCGAGTCGCGCCCGTCGAGCTCCATCTCCTCGAGCATCATCGGGACGTATTCGTCGGGCACGTCGGTGCATACCAGCCAGTCCATCATTCGCTTGAGCTGGGCGGCGTCGACCGGCGCCGGCTCGGGACAGCCGCGGTCGCGATAGTCGCGGATCACATCCAACGCGAGCCTGCGGGCAGCGGCTTGGTCCTGTTCCGACATGAAGCCCTGCACCTCGTTGAGGAAGATCCCGGCCGGCCGCAACGGACCGCCGAGCAGCGAGTCGTCACCGCTCATGTGGATGCAGGACAGCAGCAGCGCGGGCACCGAGACGTCTTCCAGCGCGGCCGCGATGTCGGCGTCCGAGGTGGTGAATGGCTCACCAGCGTGGCGATTTCGCATCGGCACACCTGCGCGCACGGCCCGAAGCGTATCCCAGCGCCGTAAGCTACTGTCTGTGTCTACTGTGCCGATACTCCGGGCAAACGATCGCCATGCCAACCGACAGCGCTGACGGTCCTGACGTGGGCGGGCCGGATAACACCCTGAGCCCCTCGGAGTCGCTGGACTCCGACGAGGTCCGCAATGACGACGGCGACGAGGTGGTGGATCCGCCCGAGCGCTGGATCGAGGCGCGTGACGACGAATCGCTCGACGAGCGCCTGGCCGCCGAGGAGCCGGATACCTCGGCTGACGGGCCGCCGCCCGATCCGGCGACCTTGCAGGACGGCGTGTCGTCGTCTGAGTTCGCGGTGAAGGAGACGGACGTGGTCGACGGCGTGATCGTCGAAGACTCGCGGGTCAGCCGGGGTCAGATCGACGGGACCCCGGAGGACGGCGACTCGTTCTTCGGTTAGGCGACCGCGACGCCCATGGAGCGAAGGTCGTCGAGGGCCTTTCTGGACGTCTCCGACGCGACACCGGCGGTGAGGTCTTCGAGCACGGTGGTGCTGAACCCGACGCGGGCGGCGTCTTGTGCTGTCGCAAGCACGCAGTAATCGGTGGCGATGCCGACCACGACCACTTCATCGACTCTGTGCTGCCGGAGCCAGTCGGTGAGGGGGATACCGAGCTCGCAGGCGCCCTCGAAACCGCTGTAGGCCGCCGTGTACTGGCCTTTGGTGAAGACCGCTTCGATGGCACCTGTGTCGAGGTCGGGATGGAACTCCGCGCCGGGCGTCCCGACGACGCAGTGCCGCGGCCATGACGACCGATAGTCGGGGTGATCGGAGAAATGGTCGCCCGGGTTGATGTGAAAGTCCTTGGTGGCCACGACGTGGTCGTAGTGGGTATCGGCCAGGTGGTCGTTGATCGCCCGCGCGACGCGTGCGCCGCCGACAACTTCCAGGGAGCCGCCCTCACAGAAATCGTTCTGCACGTCGGTGATGATGAGCGCCTTCATGGAGCTACGGTAGCGCCGGTTCAATCTGACCACGGAGTCGTGGGATGGGTTCGCTGCCGGCCGTCCACGGTCACGTCGACGTGCTCGTCGAAGAAGCAGACGCAGTCGCGCACCGCCTCCGCCTCCCGGAGCGGTTCCGGGTAGGTCCACGCGATGTCGTTGCGCCCGCCGGGAAGTGAGAAGTACGACGCACGGCCCTTGTAGGCGCAGTACGTCACGGTGTCGCTGGGCTCGAGGTGGGCGGTGACGTCATCCGGCGGGAGGTAGAACCGCACTGGCAGAAGGGTTTCGAACAGCAGCACCGGTGTTCTGGACTCCGCGAGCAGTTGTCCGTCGAGTTCGATGCGGACATGGCGGCTGCTGCGGAGGATGTCGATACGGTGGAACGGGTCGTGGGGGTGGCCGACGATCGGCTCGTCTTCTTCGCGCCAGTCGAACTGTGCGAAATCAAGCAACAGGTAGTCGGCCAGGTCGGGGTCGTCGGGGCGGAACGCGGCGGACGGCAGGGTCTTGCTTTCTACAACGACGTCATAGGCCTCGCCCTCGGTGGTGTGTTGCGTGAACGGATTTCTCGGATCGAGAAGCGGCTGGCTTGCGTGCGGGCCGGTGTCGGACGGAAGCAGGTCAGCCGAAAGACTCTGTGCGGGAACGGCATACGTAGGAACAAGCCGGCGCGGCTCCCATATCAGGAGTCCGTCACAGGTGTCAGCGACAACGTGACTGTCGACCGACGCCCGGAGGCGCTTGGCTGTGGGCTCGTATCGCAGCGCGTCGAGTTGAGTTCCGAGCAAGTCGGTGACCTTCACAGCCATGTGCTCGCCATAACGCGGCGGCGCTTCAATGTCAAGGCCCTCTGGCCAACGCGGCAATTGTTGTCGGTGCCCCCTGGCATACTCGAAACTATGTTCGAAGAGGTGCCGCCCGAGCCCGAGGCGCTGCGCGGCGCGGACGACGACGCCGTCGTGGCGGCCATCGAGGAATGGAACCGCCTCGAGTCAGCGGTGAGTGCGCGGCGCTTGGATGCGATCGCCGAGCTGACCAGCCGGCGCTGCGATAAGGAGGGCGAGCGGGCGCAGTGGGCGTGTGATGGTTGGGATTTCGCGGCCGCCGAGGTCGCGGCCGCCCTGGGGGTCAGCCACAAGAAGGCATCGAGCCAGATGTCGCTCAGCCTCACCTTGCGCCACACGTTGCCCAAGGTGGCGGCGCTGTATGTGGACGGCAGGGTCAGCTATCGGGTGATCTCGGCGATCGCCTGGCACACCCACCTGGTCACCGACGACGCGCCGCTGGCGCTGATCGACGCCGCGCTGGCCGAGCGCGCCCAACAGTGGGGCGACTTGTCGGATTACAAGCTGGCCCAGGCCATCGATGTCTGGGTGGATCGCTACGACCGGGATGCGGTGCGGCGGCTGCGCACCCGGGCGCGCAGCCGCGACCTCTATGTCGGTAAGAAGGACGACGAGTCCGACACCACCGCGGTGTGGGGCCGGCTGTATGCCACCGACGCGGCGCTGCTGGATCGCCGGCTGATGGAGCTCGCCGATGGCGTGTGCGAGGACGATCCGCGCACCATCGCCCAGCGTCGCGGCGACGCCATGGGCGTGCTGGCCGCCGGTGCTGATCGGCTGGCCTGCACCTGCGCCAACCCCGACTGCCCGGCCGGCGGTAATGACGGGCGCGCCGCCAACGTCGTCATCCACGTGGTCACCGAAGCAACCGCCCTGGAGGCCAAGCCCGACCCGCAGATGTCCGGCGAGGCGAAGCAGCCCGAATCCCACCCGCCGTCTGAGGGCCGGGTCAAGGCGCCGGCCGGGCTGCTGCTGCGCGGCGGGATCGTGCCGACACCGTTGCTGGCCGAGCTGATCCGCTCCGGCGCCACGGTGCGCGAGGTGCAGCGTCCCGGCGACGCACCCGAGCCGGGCTATCGCCCCTCGGCCAAACTCGAGCAGTTCATCCGCTGCCGCGATCTGACCTGCCGCTTCCCCGGCTGCGAGGAGCCCGCCGAGTTCTGCGACCTCGACCATACGATCCCCTACCCGGTCGGGCCGACACACCCGTCCAACCTCAAATACCTCTGCAGAAAACACCATCTGCTGAAAACGTTTTGGATGGGCTGGGCTGACCAACAGCTGCCCGATGGCACCGTGCTCTGGACCGCCCCGACCGGCAAGACGTACAAGACCCTGCCCGGCAGCCGAATATTCTTCCCGCCTGGAACACCACCACCGCCCAACTACCCCAACCACAACCAGCGGCGACCCCGGCCACCAACCGCGGCCTGATGATGCCCAGACGACGACGAACCCGCGCCGCCGACCGCGCCCGCCGAATCCAAGAAGAACGCGCACTCAACGCCGCGGCGCACATCGCCCAACGCGCCGTCAACAATCCCACCGAACACAACAAACCCCCACCCCCGCGGGACGATCCCTGTGACATCTGGGACATCGAGCCCGGCACAGTTATCGACGACGAGCCGCCACCGTTCTGATCTCAACCGCTAGCTGTGCCGCTCGAAACCCGTTCCGGCAGTGGTAGTTTGTATCCTCGATGCGTCAACAGCCGAGTTGGACGATGGCGGTGCTGACGAGGTCGACAGACAGGGCCACCGACGCGCTCAGATCTTTCTGCACCATGGTGGCGGCATCCGAGGAGATCATGCCGCTGTCGACGGCTTGACACACCCGGTAGGCCTCGTCAAGCAGCTGCTGCCTACTGAGGAAGGGGTATTTGGGTTCTAGTTGCCGCAGATATTCATTCTCGGTGGCCGCAGCGGGCGCTACCGCGATTACCGCGGACGCCAACCCGGTCGCCACGACGGCGGTCAGGATGCGGAGTGTACGAAACATGATCGAGCACCTCCAGGAGTCGGCCGAAACAAGCGTAGTCGCATGCGCGTCATTCCGACACTGCGTGCAGCACGACCATCGCGCGGGACTCGACCTGCAACATGCCCGCGGCGGCGATGGGCTTTGGTTCCGGGCCGTCTGTCGGTGCAGTGATCGCGGTGTCGATCACCGGAAGCCATGTGGCACCGAATTCAGCTGGTGGCAACGTGAATTGGAGTGCCTCGTCGTGGGCGTTGAAGCAGAGCACGAAGGAGTCGTCGGTGACCCGCTGCCCGCGCGCGTCGAGGCCGGCAATCCCAAACCCGTTCAGATGTCCGGCTGTCCCTCTGCGTCGCGCCGGCGCACGGGCCGCCCGGTGAAGAACCGGCTTCGGCGGAACACCGGATGCGCGGTGCGCAGCGCGGACACCGTCTGGGTGAACTCCATCAACGCGGTGTCGGCCTTGTCCCAATGGATCCAGGTGATGTCGTTGTCCTGGCAGAAGCCGTTGTTGTTGCCGCCTTGTGTGCGGCCCAGCTCGTCGCCGTGACTGATCATCGGCACCCCTTGGGACAGCAGCGTCGTCGCCAGGAAGTTGCGCTGCTGTCGCGCGCGGAGCGCGTTGATCGCCGGGTCGTCAGTCGGTCCCTCGACTCCGCAGTTCCACGACCGGTTGTGGCTTTCGCCGTCCCTGTTGTCCTCGCCATTGGCGTCGTTGTGTTTCTCGTTGTAGGACAACAGGTCTCGTAGCGTGAAGCCGTCGTGACAGGTCATGAAGTTGATCGACGCGACAGGTCGCCGGGCGGTGTGCTCGTACAGGTCGGCCGAGCCGGTCAATCTTGACGCGAACTCGTCGAGAGTCGCCGGTTCGCCGCGCCAGTAGTCGCGCACAGTGTCGCGGAACTTGCCGTTCCATTCCGTCCCGCCGCGGGATCGTACGGGCCGTGCACCCGGTATCCATAACACTGTCCCGGCTCCACTTCCGGCAGGAAGCCGTGCCACACGAATCCGTCGACCTCGATGAGCGGCACGCGCGACTCGGTGCCGTCGTCGTCGAACAGGCACAGCTCGACACGTTCGGCGACCTCGCTGAATATCGCGAAGTTCGTGCTTGATCCGTCGTAAGACGCACCGAGCGGATAGGCCTTACCCGGCCACTGTTCCCAGCCGCGCTCGTCCTGCGGAGCATCGGTCACGAAGCGCCTGCCTGTTGAGCGGATCTCGAGTCACAACCGGCAATACCGGCTGCGCGCAAAGCTATACAACCCGCACGCAGCGAAGCCGAGCGCCGCCAGAATGAGCAGTACCTCACCGAACGGCGCCGCTCCCAGCGTCTTCACGGCCCCGTCCAATCCGCTGGCCTACGCCGGGTCGGCGGTGAAGGTCGCGACGACGACGAGTATCCCGGCGCCGGCCAACACGACTCCTTTCGCGATATAGCCGGCGATGCCCACCGGTGTCAGCACCGGGCCGCCCGACACCGTCAGATCTTTCAAGAACCGCTTGGTCGCACCCTTGTACACGAGGTAGCCCCCATCGCCACGATCGCCACGCCGATGACGACGAGCAGGAACTTGCCCCAGCCGCTCTGCATCAGCTCAGCGCTCAGGGTGGTGTTGCGCGTGGTGCTGGCCTCCCCGCTGCTCACCGCGAATTTGGCCGCCGAGAACGCGATGGCCAGATGAACCACCGCTAATCCGAAAGACTTGAGCCGCTTGGTGATTCGCTTAGCGCCCTTGTCCTGCCCGGAGTGTTCGCTGGGGTGCGGACCGACCACCGTCTCGGCAAGGCGCCACAGGCGCAGCGCCGCCAAGCCCGCCGCGGTCGCCCAGAGCACCAGGGCGCCGCCGCCGCTTTGGGCCAGCGTGGCCAGCGCACCCGACTGGTCGGCGGTGCCCCCTGATCCGAGCGCGATGTGCAGGATGATGTAGCCGACAAACAGGTGCAGCACGCCGCTCATCGCGAACCCGGCACGCGCGCCGAACTGGAACGCGTCGCTGCGCGTGGCGCGGTCGATAGCACCGGTGAAGACCTCGCGCGTCGACGTGTTCAAGTCTTTGGGCGTTTCGATGTGGCGCAGTTATACCCGCTTACCTGTGCGTCAACACTTTTCGTCATGACGCCGTGACGGCTACCGGCCGCTGAACACCGCCCGTCGGCGTTCGACGAACGACCGCACGCCTTCGGCGGCGTCCTCGGTACCGAAGAGGCGGGTGACCTCCGGCCGCAGCTGCGCGATGGCCACGGCGTCGCCCTCGTCGCGGGCGCGGTGCGCAGAGGCCAGCGTGGCGCGGACTCCGAGGGGCGCCGCGTGGTCCGCGATCGTGTGCGCGATCTCGCGAGCCCGCGCCAGCGCCGCGTCCGGGTCGGGCGCGATCTCCTGCACCAGCCCGATGCGGTGCGCTTCGGCGGCGTCGAATTCGTCACCGGTGAGAATCCAGCGCATCGCGTTGCCCCAGCCGAGTTCTCGCGGGAACCGCAGCGTCGCCCCGCCGAACGGGTAGATGCCGCGCAGCACCTCGATCTGAGCGAATCGGGTGTCGGCGGCTGCGATGCGGATGTCAGCGGCGAGGAGCAGCTCGATGCCGAGCGTCAGGCAGCGGCCGTGCGCGGCGGCCACGACAGGTGTGGTCCAGGTTCCGTCCAGCCGCCACGGGTCGCGGCCGTCTTCAGGCATCGGATCCGTGCCATTGGCGATCGCCGGGCCGACGTCGAGCAGATCCAAGCCCGCGGTGAAATGCTCTCCGTGCGCGAACAACACCCCGGCGCGAAGTGAATCGTCGGATTCCAGCAGCGCGTAGGCGCGGGCCAGTTCCGCAAGCATCACTTGCGTGAAGGCGTTGCGTTTCTCTGGGCGGTTAAGGCCGATCATCAGCACGTGCCCGTCGCGTTCGACCGAAACGGTTTCCATGGCGCCTCCTGTGTGTCGGAATTATGATCCAGGGCATAGTTATGGTGGTCAATGCAGGCATTAGCGGCCCCAAGGTAACGATACGATCACAGTCGGTTTGACGCTGACTATGTCAGTCCGCATAGTCATAGCTGCGGGACGTGAACCGCCCCGCGAAAGGTAACCGCTATGACGATCATCGAGCTGAACATCGCAGGACTGCACCTCACCCGGTCTGCGCCCGACTACCACGGCTTCAGGCGCTCGTGGCGGCGCAACTGCCGGGAATGGCGCCGCAACGTGAAGAGTGGTCGGCACGCGGCCGATCCCGCGGCATGACCGACGGCGGTCCGGCCACAGCGACCGTGCTCAAAGAGCGGCACAAGCGCGGCGCCACCAAACGCCGGATGCTGGTCAGCGCGGCGGAAGTGCTGCGTGAACGGGGTGCGGCCGGCGTCACAATCGACGAAGTCCTCAGCCGCAGCGGTGCACCACGCGGCTCTGTGTACCACCATTTCCCCCGCGGTCGCAGTCAGATCCTTCTCGAGGCGCTGCAGTTCGCCGGCGACTCGATGACCTCCGCGATCGACGACGCCGCCACGCAAGGGCCGATGGCGCTGTTGCGCGGCTTCGTGGACCTGTGGGAGAACGTCCTGCAGGACAGTGATTTCACGGCTGGCTGCCCGGTGGTGGCGGCGGCGATCAGCGCCAGCGACGAAGGCGCGCAGCTGGGCGGTGACGCGTCACGCATCTTCGACCGGTGGCGCGCGGCACTCACCCGGTCGTTCGTCGCCGACGGTTTCGGCGAGAGTGAGGCGGCTTCGCTGGCCATTACGATGCTCGCCGCAATCGAGGGAGCCGTGATCCTGTGCCGGTCGCTGCGCAGCCCGCAACCGTTGCGCGACGTGGCGGAAAACCTCGAATTCCTGGTTAACGGAAAACAATTCGTGAGCCGCTTCGGTCGGCCCCTCGCTGCTCGGTGACGTCTCAGGCTTGAGCGCTGGCGGCGACCAGAGCGATCGACGCGGCCACGGCGGCGTCGACGATGTTCCGGACGTCCTTGTCGTCCTCGACCGTGAGCGCCGTCAGCTCCCGCAAACCGCCCAGCAGAATCACCGACAACTGAGGCGGCGCGGGCGGAATGTCCGCTCGTTGGAAACCGGGGTTGCTGGTGAGGTCGGTCAACATCTGGGTCAACTTCTCGATGTTGTGCCGCTGCACTGACCGCACGGCCGCACCGAGCGCCGGCAACTCGCGGATCCAGCTCAGCGCGACCGCCGGCCGCGACTCGATCACACTGAGGTAGCCGTCGATGGCCTGCCGAATCTGGTCCTGCCAGAACGCCTCTGGGTCCACCGCTGCCTCGATCTGGACGATCATGTCCTCGATGGCCGTGCGCAGCAGCTCGACGAAGCACTCCTTCTTGCTGTCGAACTCCTGGTAGAACGTGCGTTTCGAGGTGCGGGCATGCCGGACGATGTCGGCGATCGTGGTCTCGCGATAACCTCGTTCGGCGATTGACTCCGCGAGACCGTCGAGCAGCCGGCGCCGGAACGGGTGCTCGGCGTCCGTGGCGGCATCGGCGACATCGGCCACCGCCATCACGTGCCTCCTCCCCGGTAGCTCTTGATCGACACGGTACTACCGGGTACCGTACAACAAGAGCCGGTGGTACTGAGCGGTACCACCGATCGCGTTGGGAGCGAACTATGAGCGAGGCGACCGTTCTCGAGCCGCGTCTGGTCAAGCTCCCGCCTACAGTGGCGCTGCCCAAGGCGATCCAGGGCGTCGGCTTTGCGATGTCGCGGCGGTGGACGATCCGGCAAGCGGCGCGTCGATACGGGGACGTGTTCACGCTGAACATCCCGGTCTTCGGAAACACGGTCGTGGTGGCCGACCCGGCGCTCGTCAAGCAGGTGTTCATGGCCAGCACGGACGACCTGCTCAACATCAAGCCCAATCTCAGCCGGTTGCTGGGACCGGGATCGATCTTCGCGCTCGACCGAGCCCCGCACCGCAACCGGCGCAAGCTGCTGACCCCGCCGTTCCACGGCAAGAGCATCAAGAACTACGAGCAGATCATCGAGGAAGAAACTCTTCGCGAAGCGGCGAATTGGCCTGTGGGACAAGAGCTTCGAACTCTAGAGCCGATGATGCGGATCACGTTGAACGTGATCTTGCGTGCTGTCTTCGGGGCCGAAGGCCTCGAACTGGAGTACCTGCGCCAGCTCATTCCCGGTTGGGTGAAGCTGGGTTCCCGGCTTGCCACGTTGCCGCAGCCGTCAAGGACCTACGGGCGATACAGCCCATGGGGCCGACTGGCGGAATCGCACCGAAAGTTCGACGAGATCGTCGACACACTGATCGAAAAGGCCGAGGCCGACCCGCGTTTCGACGAGCGCACCGACATTCTCGCGCTGATGCTGCGCAGCCGGTACGACGACGGTTCCCCGATGTCACGTCGGGAGATCTCCGACGAGTTGCTGACTCTGGTCGCCGCCGGCCACGAAACGACGGCGTCGACGCTGGCGTGGGCGTTCGAGCGACTGCGCAGGCATCCCGACATCGTCGCAGCGCTGGCCGAAGAAGCCGACGGCGACGACAACGAGCTACGCCAGGCGACGATCCTGGAGGTCCAGCGGGCGCGGACCGTCATCGACTTCGCGGGCCGGCACGTCGCAGCGCCGATGTTCGAACTCGGCGAATGGCGCATCCCGCAGGGCTACTCCATCGTCGTCAGCATTTCCCGGCTGCACGAGAACTCCTTTGCGGACCCGGATCGGTTCGACCCGTACCGGTTCGTCGGCAATCGGCCGCCGACGTTCGCGTGGGTGCCGTTCGGCGGCGGGACGCGGCGGTGCATCGGCGCCGCGTTCGCCAACACCGAGATGGACGTGGTGCTGCGAACGGTCTTGCGGCAGTTCGCGATCGACTCGACTACCGATCCCGGCGAGAAGGTGCACTCGCGTGGTGTCGCGTACACCCCGAAGCGTGGCGGCCGCGTCGTCCTGCGCCGCCGCTAACCTGTTTCTGCGCGGCGCGGCAGCTTCCATCCCGGCCGCACGAAGTGGCAGGTGTACCCGCTCGGGTACCGCTGCAGGTAGTCCTGGTGCTCCGGCTCCGCCCCCCAGAAGTCGCCCGCGAGCGTGACCTCGGTGACCACCTTGCCCGGCCACAGCCCGGATGCCTCGACGTCGGCGATCGTGTCCAGGGCGACCCGCTTCTGCTCGTCGTCGGTGTAGAAGATCGCCGAGCGGTAGCTGGTGCCGACGTCGTTGCCCTGACGGTTCTTCGTGGTCGGGTCGTGAATCTGGAAGAAGAACTCCAGCAGCGCCCGGTAGTCGGTGAGCTCGGGGTCGTAGGTGATCTCGACGGCTTCGGCGTGGCCCGGGTGGTTGCGGTACGTCGCGTTCGCGTTCTCACCACCGGTGTAGCCGACGCGCGTACCGATCACTCCGGGCTGCCTCCGGATCAACTCCTGCACGCCCCAGAAACAGCCGCCGGCCAGGATTGCCTTCTTGTCGCTCACGCGCGGTTCTCCTTCGTCGTCTCGAACAGGCTGACGTACTCGCCATACCCTTCCTTCTCGAGGTCGTCGCGGTGGATGAATCGCAACGACGCCGAGTTGATGCAGTACCGCAGACCGCCGGCATCGGCCGGCCCGTCGGGGAACACGTGGCCGAGGTGGCTGTCTCCACGCGTCGAGCGCACCTCGGTGCGGATCATGAAGTGGCCGAAGTCGCGCTTCTCGACGACGTTCTCGGCGTCGACCGGCTTGGTGAAACTCGGCCAGCCGGTGCCGCTCTCGAACTTGTCGACCGACGCGAACAGCGGCTCGCCGGAGACGACGTCGACGTACAAACCGGGCTCGTGGTTGTTCCAGTACTCGCCGGTGAACGGTCGCTCGGTGCCGTTCTTCTGGGTGATCTCGTACTGCTCGGGCGTCAGTGCACCGACGGCCGCAGGGTTCTTCGTGTATTTGTGCGCCATATCGCCGTTTATAACCCCGTCGGCGCCCAGCTTCATCCCCCTGTAGAACGTGTTCTAACTTTGTCGTATGGCGGACGGGGCGTTCGATCGCGTGGGCCCACGCGCGAGCAGGGGAGAGCTGTCGGCGGCGTTCCAGCGGTTCGAGCGGACCGTCGCGCGGGCGGCCGAAACCCGCGACTGGGATCCGTGGGTGCTGCAGTACACACCCGATATCGAATACATCGAGCACGCTGCCGGCACGATGAAGGGCCGCGACGAGGTGCGCGCCTGGATCTGGAAGACGATGTCGACGTTTCCCGGCAGCTACATGACGTCGTTCCCGACGCTGTGGTCGGTGGTCGACGAGCCGACCGGCCGGATCATCATGGAGCTGGACAACCCGATGGCCGACCCCGGGGACGGCTCGATCATCAGCGCCACCAACATCTCGATCATCACCTACGCCGGCGACGGGCTGTGGTGCCGGCAGGAAGACATCTACAACCCGCTGCGGTTCGTCAAGGCGACGACGAAGTGGTGCCGCAAGGCGCAGCAGCTCGGCACGCTGCCCGACGAGGCGGCTCGCTGGATGGAGCAATACGGATGACGACTTCTCTGGTGATCGGTGCCAACGGGTTTCTCGGCAGCCACGTCACCAGGCAGCTGGTGGAAAACGGCGCCGATGTGCGCGCGATGGTCCGTGAAGGTGCGAACACGACCGGCATCGACGACATTGCGGTGCAACGGTTTTCCGGCGACGTGTTCGACACCGAGGTGCTGCGCCAGGCGATGGCGGGCTGCGACGTCGTCTACTACTGCGTGGTGGATACCCGTGCCTGGCTGTCCGACCCGGCGCCACTGTTTCGCACCAACGTCGACGGCACGCGCAACGTCCTCGAGGTCGCTCGCTCGATGGACTTGCGGCGGTTTGTGTTTACCAGCAGCTACGTGACGATCGGCCGCCGTCACGGGCGTTGGCCTTCTGCTCTTCGCGCAAGCGCTCATCGCCGCGCCACCGAAGAGGACCAGCTGCACTGGCGGCGGTCGCTCGGCCCGTACGTGCTGTCGCGGCTGCAGGCCGAGCAGCTGGTGCTGCGCTACGCGCAGGAGCACGGGCTGCCCGCGGTGGCGATGTGCGTTTCCACGACCTACGGCAGCGGGGACTGGGCGATGACGCCGCACGGCGCGATGATCGCCGGTGCCGCGTTCGGGAAGGTGCCGTTCGTGATGAAAGGCATCCAGTTGGAGGTTGTCGGCGTCGACGACGCCGCGCGGGCGATGATCCTGGCGGCCGAGCATGGCCGCAACGGTGAGCGCTACATCGTCTCCGAGAAGATGATGACGAACGTGGACGTCGTGCGGATCGCGGCCGAGGCGGCGCGAGCCCCGGTGCCGAGCCGTTCCGTGTCGCTGCCCGTGCTGTACGGGATGGCGGCGACGGGCAGCCTCAAAGCACGGTTGCGCGGTAGCCAGGAACTGCTCACGCTGCGATCGCTGCGGCTGATGCGGGCCGAGTCGGAACTGGACCACAGCAAGGCTGTTCGTGAACTCGGGTGGCAGCCGGAGCCGGTCGAGGATTCGATCCGGGCGGCGGCGCGGTTCTGGGTGGACCTGCGGGCGGCGATGAAGAAAGCGAAAGCGGCGGACTAGCGCAACTCGATGTCGAACAGCTGCATTGCGTTGGTTTCCAGGATTTTTCGCGTGTCTTCAGTGCTGGCCGTCTCTGCGATGTAGTCCACGGCGCGCACGAACGTCTCGTCGTTCTCGTACGGGAAGTCGGTGCCCAGCACGATCCGGTCGGCGCCGAATGTGTCTATCGCACAACGCAACGCGGGCGCATGGCAGTGGCTGACGGTGTCGTACCACATCCGGCGCGCCGCCGTGCTGGGCGGCTCCGGAGTGTCGGGTGCCTCCCAGGCGACGTGGTCGTCGGCGCGGCGGGTCAGCATCGGCAGCGCGCCCCCGAGATGACTGTTGACGATCCGGATCCGCGGATAGCGGTCGAGCGTCCCGGAGGTGATCAATTGCATTGCGGCGACGGTGTCTTCGAACGGCGCACCGACCATCCACGTCAAGTGATGCTCCGACACCAGCGGCGAGCAGGCGCTGTTGCCGCTGGGGTGTAGATACAGCACCGTACTTCTGCGGTTCAACTCGGCGAAGATCGGCTCGAAGTCGGGGTCGACGATGGCGCGGTTGGCCACGCTGGCGTTCATCGTCATCCCGACCATGCCCAATTCGTCCAGCGCACGGGACAATTCGGCGAGTGAGGCGTCGATGTGCGGCAGTGGTGTCGCGGCGAACGCGAGGAACCGGTCGCGGTGCGCGTCGACGACGGCGGTGTACTCGTCGTTGACGAATTGGGCGGCTGCCGTCGCGCGGTCTTCGTCGTCGGCGTACGGCAGTTGCGGCGCCGCCGACAGCACTTGAATGTCGACACCCGCCCGGTCCATCAGCCGCAGCCGCGTATCCAATTCCGCGTAGGGCCCGGCGCCGATCCCGCGCTGCGTGGCGGTGTCGGTTCTGCCGAGGTCCACCAGCATGTCGAGGTAGGCGTCGGTCCAGTAGTGAGCGTGCACGTCGATCCGCACGTTCGCAACGGTAGTACCCAGCCGATAGCCTCGGGGTGATGCACGGCGATACCAAGAAGATTCGCGTGGACTTCACCGGGGCCCCCGAGACGATGCTGGCGACCCTGTACGGGCGGGCGCTCGACGCCGACGCTGACCGGCCGATCCTCGGTGACACCTACGCCAAGGAATTGGTGCAGCGGTTGGACTACGACTGGTCCAAGACCGCCATCACGGCCAAGAACGCGCCGTCGGTGACGATCCGCAGCGCGCACTTCGACGGGTGGGCGCGCCAGTTCCTGGCCGTGCACGAGGAGGCGACGGTGTTGCACCTCGGATGCGGGCTCGACAGCCGGTTCTTGCGACTGCGTCCCGGACCGGGCGTCGACTGGTACGACGTCGACTACCCCAACGTCATCGCGCTGCGCGAGCAGTTCTACCCGCCGGGCGCGTCATACCGGTTGATGTCTGCGTCGGTGACCGAGCTCGATTGGCTGTCGGCGGTGCCGGCGGATCGTCCGGTGCTGGTGCTGGGCGAGGGCCTGACGATGTATCTGACCAAGGAATCCGGGCTGGCGCTGTTGCGTCGCGTGGTCGAGCGCTTCCCGTCGGGAGAACTGCAGTTCGACGTGTTCAACCGGCTCGGCATCCGGACACAGATCCTCAACACGCCGGTGCGGCGCGCGGGCGCGCGGATGCACTGGGGAGTCGACGGCCCGACGAGATCCTTCGCGACGTGCCGGGTGTGCGGCTGCTGGTGGCAATGTCGGTGTTCGACGCCGAAGGGTTTCGTGACGTACCGCGCCGCTACCGGGTGATGGCGCGGGTGATGTCACTTGTACCGGCCTTGAAGAACATGGCGCAGTTCCACCGCTATGCCTTCTGAACCGCGCATCGGGCGCGTATCACATTGGTACACCACGCTTCCCGAGTTCCGGGCCGGGCTGCCGGGGGATCGAGACGCCGATGTGTGTATCGTCGGCGCCGGGTTCACCGGGCTGTGGACGGCGTACTACCTCAAACGGGTCGACCCGTCGCTGCGGATCACCGTGTTGGAGGCGCGGTTCGCCGGTTTCGGCGCGTCCGGCCGCAACGGCGGCTGGGCGTCGGCGCTGGTACCCGGTGACCGCCGCAGAATGGCCGCACGGTACGGGCGCGCGGGCGTCATCGCGTGGCAGCGTGCCCTCATCGAGTCCGTCGACGAGCTGATCGACGTCGCGGCGCGCGAAAAGATCGACGCGGGCGTCGTCAAGGGCGGCTCACTGCGGGTCGCGCGTAATCCGGCCCAGCATGAACGGCTCATCGCCCAGGCAACCGAGGACGCCGAATGGAGTGACGATGTCAGCCTGCTCACGAAAACCGAAGCGGCTCAGCGTGTTCGCGTCGCCGGCATGCTGTCAGCGTCGTTCACGCCGCACTGCGCGCGCATCCAGCCGGCAGCGCTGGTTCGTGGGCTGGCCTGCGCGGTCGAGCGGCTGGGAGTGACGATCTACGAACAGAGCCCCGTCACCGCGATCAGCACGGGACGCGCCGAAACGCTTTCCGGCCGCGTCAGCGCACCGGTCGTCGTGCGCGCCACCGAGGGCTTCACCGCGTCGTTGCGCGGGTTG
>DASWBF010000309.1:0-16691 GCA_036390735.1 Mycobacterium sp.
CACCAAGGATCTCTCCGACGAGCAGCTGACCCAGCTGCGCGACTACATCGAAGCCAACCTGCAAGTGGAGGGCGATCTGCGCCGCGAGGTGCAGGCCGACATCCGCCGCAAGATCGAGATCGGCTGCTACCAGGGCCTGCGGCACCGTCGCGGCCTTCCGGTGCGCGGCCAGCGGACCAAGACCAACGCGCGCACCCGCAAGGGCCCCAAGCGCACCATCGCCGGCAAGAAGAAGGCCAGATAACCGATGCCACCAGCTAAAAAGGGCACCGCCGCTGCATCCACTAAGAAGGGGCAGAAGGGCCGCCGCCGGGAAAAGAAGAACGTTCCGCACGGCGCCGCCCATATCAAGAGCACGTTCAACAACACGATCGTCACCATCACCGACCCGCAGGGCAACGTGATCGCGTGGGCGTCGTCCGGCCACGTCGGCTTCAAGGGCTCGCGCAAGTCGACCCCGTTCGCCGCGCAGCTCGCCGCTGAGAACGCCGCCCGCAAGGCGCAGGAGCACGGCGTCAAGAAGGTCGACGTGTTCGTCAAAGGCCCGGGCTCGGGCCGCGAGACCGCGATCCGCTCGCTGCAGGCCGCCGGCCTGGAGGTCGGTGCGATCGCCGATGTCACCCCGCAGCCGCACAACGGTTGCCGTCCGCCGAAGCGACGCCGGGTCTAGGGAGGAAGAACTGATGGCTCGATACACCGGCCCGATGACCCGCAAGTCGCGGCGGCTGCGCGTCGACCTCGTCGGCGGAGATGCGGCTTTCGAGAAGCGCCCCTACCCGCCCGGCCAGCACGGCCGTGCGCGGATCAAGGAGAGCGAGTACCTGCTGCAGCTTCAGGAGAAGCAGAAGGCACGCTTCACCTACGGCGTGCAGGAGAAGCAGTTCCGCCGGTATTACGAAGAGGCGAACCGGGCTTCCGGCAAGACCGGTGAAGCTCTGCTTCAAATCCTGGAGACGCGCCTGGACAACGTCGTGTACCGCGCCGGGCTGGCGCGCACGCGTCGGATGGCCCGCCAGCTCGTCAGCCACGGTCACTTCACGGTCAACGGCGTGAAGGTGGACGTTCCCAGCTACCGGGTCGCGCAGTACGACATCATCGACGCGCGGGACACGTCGGTGAACACCGTGCCGTTCCAGATTGCGCGGGAGACCGCGGGCGATCGGCCGATTCCCGGCTGGCTGCAGGTAGTCGGGGAGCGGCAGCGCATCCTGGTGCACCAGCTGCCGGAGCGGGCACAGATCGACGTGCCGCTCACCGAGCAGCTCATCGTCGAGTTCTACTCGAAGTAAAGACTTCTCGGCCGTCCGGATGGCGGTCGGGTCACGCGGCATCAAATAGTGGGTGCCGTGAAGGAGGAAAGAAACACATGCTGATCTCTCAGCGACCCACACTGAGCGAAGAGGTCGTTGCCGACGACCGGTCGCGGTTCATCATCGAGCCGCTGGAGCCCGGATTCGGCTATACCCTTGGCAATTCGCTGCGCCGCACCCTGCTGTCGTCGATTCCCGGCGCCGCGGTCACCAGCATTCGCATCGACGGCGTACTGCACGAGTTCACCACGGTGCCCGGCGTCAAGGAAGACGTCACCGACATCATCCTCAACCTCAAGGGTCTGGTGGTGTCGTCGGACGAAGACGAGCCCGTGACGATGTACCTGCGCAAGCAGGGCCCGGGTGCGGTCACCGCCGGTGACATCGTGCCGCCCGCGGGCGTGACGGTGCACAACACCGACATGCACATCGCGACGCTCAACGACAAGGGCAAGCTAGAGGTGGAGCTCGTCGTCGAGCGCGGCCGCGGCTACGTGCCGGCCGTGCAAAACAAGGCGTCGGGTGCCGAGATCGGCCGCATCCCGGTCGATTCCATCTACTCGCCGGTGCTCAAGGTCACCTACAAGGTCGAGGCCACCCGTGTCGAGCAGCGCACCGACTTCGACAAGCTGATCCTCGACGTCGAGTCCAAGAACTCGATCAGCCCCCGCGACGCGCTGGCGTCGGCGGGCAAGACGCTGGTCGAATTGTTCGGTCTGGCACGGGAACTCAACGTCGAGGCCGAGGGCATCGAGATCGGCCCGTCGCCGGCCGAGGCCGACCACATCGCGTCGTTCGCGCTGCCGATCGACGACCTGGATCTGACGGTCCGGTCGTACAACTGCCTCAAGCGCGAGGGCATCCACACCGTCGGCGAACTGGTGGCCCGCACGGAGTCGGACCTGCTGGACATCCGCAACTTCGGTCAGAAGTCGATCGACGAGGTGAAGGTGAAGCTGCACCAGCTCGGCCTGTCGCTCAAGGACAGCCCGGCCGGCTTCGACCCGTCCGAGGTCGCCGGGTACGACGCGGCAACCGGCACGTGGCACGGCGACTCGGCGGCGTACGACTTCGACAACGAGCAGGATTACGCCGAAACCGAACAGCTGTAAGTTAGTTCTGCACAAGGAGATTCAGCAATGCCCAAGCCCACCAAGGGCCCTCGCCTCGGCGGGTCGTCCTCGCACCAGAAGGCGATGCTGGCCAACCTGGCCACGTCGCTGTTCGAGCACGGCCGGATCAAAACCACCGAGACCAAGGCCCGGGCGCTGCGGCCGTACGCCGAGAAGCTGATCACCCACGCGAAGAAGGGCACGCTGCACAACCGGCGTGAGGTGCTCAAGAAGATCCGCGACAAGGATGTCGTGCATACCCTGTTCGCGGAGATCGGGCCATTCTTCGCCGACCGCAACGGCGGCTACACCCGCATCATCAAGGTCGAGCCGCGCCAGGGCGACAACGCGCCGATGGCGGTGATCGAACTGGTGCGGGAGAAGACGGTCACGTCGGAGGCGAACCGGGCTCGCCGGAGCCGCTCCGCCGGCGACATCGGATCGAGTTCGGCGGCCTCGCAGGCGGCCAAGAAGGCAGCCCCGGTGGCTGCGGCGGCCGCGCCGCAAGCGGCGGTCGAGCCGGAGGCGACGGTCGCTCCCCCCGCTGAGGCCTTGGCCGAGGAGCCGACGACACAGCCTGAGGAGACGGTCGACGAGGTGAAGGCCGAGGACGAGGCCATCGAGGAGGCTCAGGCCGCCGAGGCCGAGGCTGAAGAGACTGGCGACAGCGATGAGCGCTTGCGCGAAGAGCCGAAGGCGGAGGGCGACGACGCCGACAAGTCCTAGCACTATGCGCGACGAGCCCGCCATCGCTTCTGATGGCGGGTTCGTTCGTCTTCGCCTCGACATCTCCTACGACGGAACGGATTTCGCGGGATGGGCCGTACAGGGCGAGCTACGCACCGTCGCGGGTGTGGTCGACGACGCGCTGTCGACCGTGTTCCGCACACCGGTGCGGTTGTTCGCGGCGGGTCGCACCGACACCGGAGTGCATGCGACCGGCCAGGTCGCACACGTCGACGTGCCGGCCGATGCACTCAGACACGCCCGGCCGCGCAAAATGCGACGCGAGGATCCGGAATTCCTGCCGCTCGTGCGGCGGCTCGCACGGTTCCTACCCGATGACGTCCGGGTTCTTGAAATCCGCCGCGCACCAGAGGGATTCGACGCACGGTTTTCCGCGCTGCGTCGCCATTACGTGTACCGGTTGTCGACGGCGCCGTACGGCGTCGAGCCGCAGCTATCGCGTTACGTGACGGCATGGCCGCGCCCCCTGGACGTCGACGCGATGGCGGCGGCGTCGAAACACCTTCTCGGACTTCATGATTTCGCCGGCTTCTGCCGCCAGCGCCCCGGCGCCACGACCATCCGCGATCTGCAGCGTCTGGATTGGGGCCGCGACGGCGACCTGGTCACCGCGCACGTCAGCGCCGACGCGTTCTGCTGGTCGATGGTGCGATCTTTGGTGGGTGCATTGTTGGCGGTCGGTGACGGCCGACGGGACGCGGCATGGTGCGCCGGCCTGTTGAATGCGGCCCGCCGGTCGAGTGCGTTCGCGGCCGCGCCTGCGCGCGGACTCACCCTCGCGGGTGTCGACTATCCGCCAGACGACCAGCTGGCGGCCCGTATCGCCGTCACGCGGGATCTCCGCACAGTCGACTAGAGCCGGCCAGCGACGAAGTCGGCGGCCTGGTTCGCCATGCCCGCGTTGATGTAGGCGTTGGCGAGGTGGGCGGGCCAGTTGTCTTGCCAGGTGTTCGGGTCGGCCGGGTTGCAGATCGGATCGGCGCCGTGACACAACTCGATGGTCCGCTCCCTGTACAGAGGGTTGAAGTTCGTGATGGGTCCCACCCATGCCACTCCGTTGCCGAACAGGGCGACCGCGGCGATGTGCGCATCGGCGCCGGCTGGCAGCGGGCTCTTGAAACCGAACACGTCGAACGGAACCGCGAGCACCACGTCGGTGACCGCCGCGCCGAGCGAGTAGCCGCCGAGCACCAGCCGGGTGTCAGGGCAGTTGTTCACCATGTACTGGATGTGCTGGCTCATGTCGTTGGCACCGACGTCCACCTCGGAATCGGCGGGGTACTTCACCGCGTAGACACCGATGTTCTGGTTCACCCTGGAGCGCAAGGCGCTGATGAACGCGTTGCCGAGGATGCCTGGCCCCGGTGACTCCAAACGGCCGCGGGCGAAGACCACTTCCACGGCGGGGCAGTCGGCGGCGGCGGCCGTCGGCGCCGAGCCGGGCGTACCCGACGGCAGCACAGCGGACGGGAACATCAGCACGCCCGCCGTCAATACCGCTGCGACAACGACGATGGCCCATTGACGTGGATGTAAAACGCTCACCAGGCGATGGTAGCGGCGATCGCGGGTCGCGGTCGCGGCTTGACCGATCAGCGACCGCTAGACGAGGCCGGCCACGAAATTCGCGGCCTGGCCGGGCAGACCGGCGTTCACGTAGTCGCTGTGAGCGAATGGATTCCGGCCAGGAGAGCAAACGGGGTCGCCGTCCTTGCACAAGTCAATCGCCCTGCTGGCAAACAGAGGGCTCGCGGCCGAAACGGGCTTTCCCAACTTCGTCGACGGGTTGCCGAATACCGCGATCGCGGCGACGTTGTCGGCAACCGTCGGCGGAAGCGGCGTACCGAGATTGGTACCCAGAATCGGAACATCCGCCAGCATGTCCACCACGGCCGCGCCCTGGGAGTATCCGCCGAGCACGAGCCTGGTCGACGGGCACGTCTGCGACATGCTGATCACGCGAGAACTGGCGTCGGCTGCACCGTCGCCGGCTGCCAGGAAGTCATAGCTCGCGGGGTAGTTCACCCCGTACACGGCCACGCTGCGGTTGCCGATCTGCTCTTGCAGTGCGTCGACGAAGGCCTGGCCGACTTGGCCGATGCCCGCCGGTTCCCTTGTGCCACGGGCGAATATCACCTCGATGTCGGGACACGGCTGCGCGGACACGGTGGGGATGGCGCCCGGCAGCACCGCAAACCCGCCAGCCGCCACGAGGGCGGCGGCAAAGACACGTCGTATGCTCACGCCGCACATCTTCACACATGGTTGCCGGTGGTGAACAACTGGTCGACGACCTCGGCAGGCGGCGCGTCGGGCCAGACGGCGGCGCGCTGGGTGTCGTCCCGGCCCGCCAGCGTCAGACCCAGCAACACCACCGCGCCGCCGACGGCCTGCGCCGGTGTGATCGCCTCGCCGACGAGCACCCAGGCGGCAACGACCGCGCACAACACCTCACCCAGGCCCATCAACGACGCGTAGCTGGGCCGCAGCCTCGCCACCCCGCTGATGCCGAGCGTGTAGGCGATTGCGGTGCTGACGACACCGAGCACGACGACCGGCACGACGAACGAGGTGGTGTGGCCGGCGACGACGGTGTCGTTGGTGGTGAACGTCAGCGGCAGCACGCCAGTCATGCCCAGCGCCGCCACGGCCGCGGCCCCGACGATCAGCCCACTGGCCGCGAGCGTCACCGAGTGCAACCCGCTGCCGTCTGCGGCCACGCGGTCGGACAACAGGAAGTAGCAGGCCGCGCAAATCGCGGCGCCGAGCGCCCAGGCCACCCCGACGGCGTCGACCTGGGTCCCGGAGAAGACGTCGAGCACCACGACGGTGCCGGCGAGTGCCAGCGCTGCCCCGGCGAGCGTCAGCGTGCCCGGCCGACGCCGTGTCGTCGCCCACAGCCAGCCGACCACGAGAACGGGCGCGAGGTACTCCAGCAGCAGCGCGACGCCCACGGACAGATGCGCGACCGCGTTGTAGTAGCACAGCTGCGCCCCGGCGATCGGGATCAGGCCGTAGACGAGCACGGTCTTGCCGTGCTGGACGGCTTCGCGCAGCCAGCTGCGGTGGATCAGCGTGGCTGCCAGCGCCATCACCAGCGCGCCGCCCGCCAAGCGGGCGGTCACTGCGGCGTTGGGCGTCCAGCCGGCGGCCATCAGCGCTTTGGCGAAGGGACCCGACATGCCGAACGTCAGCGCCGACCCGACCGCGAACGCGATGCCGAGCCGGAAGGTGCTTTTCGCGTCCATCGACAGCCCTCCACGCCGGTAATGAGTAAAATCTGCTTTGGTGCTGACGCTACAAGGCGGTGAGGTCAGGAGTCAAATGCTTTTCAGTCATGACACCGAACTCACACTGCGTGCCGCGAGTGCGCTGATCAACAGCGATCGCGTCGACGGCGAACAACTCGGCTCCCAGTCGGCGCTCGATGAGTACCTGAACTCGTACGGGTGGACCGGACGCCGGGACCACGACCAGGCCGAGCTCGCGGCCGTGCACGAGTTGCGGGCACGGCTGGGCCGAATCTGGGAGTGCGCCGACGACGAGGAGCGCGCGGTCGAGCAGGTGAACGCGATGCTCGCCGACACCCACGCGGCGCCGTGGCTGACGCGGCACCCGGAGATGCCCGAGTGGCATCTGCATCTCGCGTCGGTGCGCGACCCGCTGGCGCAGCGGATGGGCGCCGAGATGGCGATGGCGCTGGCCGACCTCATCCGGGCCGGCGAGCTGCGCCGACTCAAAATCTGCGCGGCGCCGGATTGCGACGCGGTGGTGATGGACCTGTCGCGCAACCGGTCGCGGATCTTTTGTGACACCGGAAACTGCGCCAATCGCCAGCATGTTGCGGCCTACCGCGAGCGGCGGCAGCGATGAGCAGAATTCCCGACACTGCGCCTGCTGGAGCCGAGTTAGGTTAGAGCTGAGGGTTTGCGGGGGGAGCACATGGCTCGGGAACCGACAACTCGGCTTGCGATCAGCGGACACCGATTTCTGTTGCGGCGCGCGGAGCATGCGCTGGTGCGCAGGGACGTCCGCATGGTCGACGAACCGATGCGCGCGCAGGCGCGGTCGCTGGTGACCGGGTGCGCACTGGCCGTCGTCGCCGTGGCGGGCTGCGCGATCCTCGCCTTCATCCGCCCCCCGGACGCCCTCGGGGACGCACCGATCGTGATGGTCCGAGAGTCTGGCGCGCTGTACGTCCGCATCGGTGACACCCTGCATCCCGCGTTGAACCTCGCCTCGGCACGCCTGATAGCGGGGACGGCCGCGAGCCCGGAGATCATCAAGGAATCGGAACTGCGCAACGCGAAACGCGGTGCACTGCTGGGCATCCCCGGTGCGCCGGCGCTCTTGCCCGAGCCGTTGGGTGCCGACGAATCGCAGTGGACGGCGTGCGACGACGCCAATGGCACGACCGTGATCGCAGGAGCTGCAACCGGCGCGCAGGCGCTCGCGAACGGCCGAACGACACTGGTCCGGTCACGCTCGGACGCGGTGACGTATCTGCTCCACGACGGCTACCGTGCGCGGGTGAGCGTTGCCGAGCCGGCGGCCGTGAAGGCCTTGCGCCTCGAGGGAATTGAACCGGCGGACGTGTCGTCGGCGGTGCTGAATGCGATTCCCGAGGCGCCATCGATCACCGCACCGGTCATTCCGGCGGCCGGACAGCGAGGCCCGTCGTCGCTGGGCGGCATACCCGTCGGTTCCGTGGTGCGGGTGGATCGCGCCGACGCCGACGAGCTGTATGTGGTGCTCGCCGGCGGTGTGCAGCGGGTCGGGCATGTGGGCGCCGACATCGTCCGGTTCAGCGACTCGCAGGGCGCCCGCGACATCGTCACGGTCGCCGCTGACGCAATCGGCGCCACGCCAACTGTCGAAACATTGCCTATCACAACGTTTCCTGACATGGTGGCGGCGCCGACTCGCGACGACGTCGTGTGCGCGCAGTGGCTTCCTGGCGACACGACAGAGGGGCGCAGCACGGTCTTGACGGGTTCTGCGGTTCCTCTCGCCACCGGGCAGGCGCCCGTCGGCCTGGCCCAGGCTGACGGCCTCGGCCCCAACGCTGACGCGGTATTCGTGCCGCCGGGACGGAGCGTCTACGCCGAATCCACGCATCGGTACCTGATCGCCGACACCGGTGTGCGGTTCGGCGTGCCAGACGCCGAATCCGCTGTTGCCCTGGGACTCCCGCCGCGCGCGTTGCCGGCACCATGGCCGATCCTGAAGTTGCTCGCCGATGGCCCGGAACTCAGCCGGTCGGCGGCACTAGTCGCGCACGACGGTGTGGCGCCCGACCCGCGCGCTATCGCGCTGCCCGGCACCGCGGTGGCGCCGCGCTAATCGGTTCGCCGGGGAGATCAATGCCAGAGCGGCGGCCAGAAACGCCGCGCACCCCGCGACGCCCGTGAACGCCGTTGAGCGGCCGGACGTTTCCCGCGGCGGTGGCGGGGCCGACGGTGCCACCGGGCGTTGCGCCCAGGACGGAGGTGCGCTCGGTCGGCCGTCAGTAAGTGCCGCGAGTGGGTCGACAACACCGTTTCCGACGTAGGGGTCCCAGCCATCGGGTGGCCGGTGTGCGGTGGCCTCGATGCGCTGCATCACCTGCCGTGCCGACAAGTCGGGAAATCGCGCCCGGACCAACGCCGCAAGCCCACTGACAACCGGCGCTGCGTAGCTGGTGCCCGCAATGGCTGAGCCGGTTCCGCTGCGGTACGCGTTGGCCACGCCGGTGTGGTCCGGGTTCAGTGACACGACCGCCTCGCCGGGTGCCGCGACGTCCACCCAAGGACCAGCCAGGCTGAATGTCGACGGGGACCCATCGGTGCTGACGGACCCGACGGTGAGGACGTAATCGTCATACCAGCCGGGGCTGACCGCGACATCTGCTGTCTCCCAGTCAGGTTCGGGTCGGCGCGCGGGATCGGGCGCTGGGTTCTGCTGCGGGCAATTGCCACCCGGGCCGACGTTGCCGGCCGCGACGACCACGACGGCGTCTTTGGCGTCGACGGCGTACGCGACGGCGGCGCCGAGCGCACGATCGCGGAGCGCCGCCCCGGCCGTGCACGCGACCGACGAGATGTTGATGACGGTCGCGCCCAAGTCGGCAGCGGTGCGCACCGCCATCGCAAGCGTGTCGACATCGCCGACGCCGAACGAACGCCCGCTGACCGGCCCGTACTTGACGCTGGACTGCCGGATCGTGATCACCGACACCCCCGGGGCAATACCGGCAAAGCCGTCCGATTCTGTTGTGGCTGCGATGATTCCGGCAACGAGCGTGCCATGAGCGTCGCAATCCTCGCGGCCGTCCCCGGTGGACACGTAGTCACCGCCCGGGATCAGGCGGGGGAGCCGCGGATGCGTGGACACCCCGGTGTCGATCACCGCGACCTTCTGGCCGTCGCCAGTGGTCAACGCCCACAGCGCGGGCAGGTCAAACGGCGTGAGTTGCGTCGCGGTGGGATTCAGTTGGCCATCGAATATTGCTGTGGTGCAATCGGATTGCTTCTCGGTGGGAGTGTGCGGCTTCGGTGGAGCTGGCGGCGGCAGCAGCGAGTCGTCGATCGCGGGTGGCCGTTCCGCGGACGCCGCCGGCAACGGTGCCAGCCCGGGCAGGCCCACGGCGAGCGCCGCGGCCACGAATACCCTCAACATGGTGCTCATCAGAAGCTCAGCCCACGCACCGCGGCGAACACCCCGCACACCCAGCAGGCCAGCGGGATCACCAAGCCAAGCGCGGCGTATTCGGTCAGGTCGACGCACCTGCGTATCAGAGGCGACGGCGTCATCACCGCCGACGAACACACCGTCGACGCCGCTGCGATGCCGGCCGCGCCGAGAGCGATCCAGTGCGCGTGCTGCGCCCACTTGCCGACCGACCAGATGAACACCGCTGCGAAACACGATGCGCCGCTGACAAGCAGTGCCGCTACTTGCACGACGTCCACGTGGGTGCCGGCCCGCAGCGCGAGCATCACACCGATGGCCGCGGCGAACGCGACACCGCAGAACGCGCCGCCATGGACGGCGAGGGAGGCGCCGAGCGCGGCGGCGGCGCTGAATCCGCAGACGAGCCCCGTGATGATGGCGTGGGCATGGCTGGCGTGCTCCGCGATGCTTTCGAGTGCCGCGCCGTCGTCGCGAACCGGCGCACCGGGCAGACGCGGAATCGGCACACGCCCGGTCGATATCGCCAGCCGTGGGGTGAGGACAAGCAGTCCGGCTGCCGCCGCGGCGAGCACGGCGCCGGTTTGCGCGACGTCAACAGGTGCGACGAGGTGCACCCATGCCGCTGCCGCGGACGAGAACCCAAACGACGCCAGCCCGCTGAAAACTGCTGTGCCACGGCCGATATAGCGAGACGCCAACACCGACACGGTGGCGCTCACTGCGCTGGCGAGCATGAGTTTCGGTGCCGTCGCGCCTCCTGGGACCACGAGGTAACCGGCTACGGTCGCCGATGCCGCCGCGCAGGCGCCGAGTGTCACCGCGGTGAGCGGTTGCCGGTACATCCGCCCATACGCCACCGCGGCGGTGAGAGCGACGGCGGAGAGCAATCCGGCGATCACCGGCGAGTCCGACGACGGCGCTCGCAGCAGCGCGTACGCGATGAGCCCGGTGCAACAGAGCGTGCCGACAGAGACCGCCACGCGGGTGAGGGTCGGCGTCCAGCGCGGGATCTTCTCCAGCGATGACGCGATCTCGGCGATTGCGTCGTCGGCGGGCGGCGGGGCGACCGCAGCAGAGACACGCCCCAGCCACAGGACGTCGCCGTCGCGAACCCCGTTGTCCCGCAGAGAAGCCCGCGGTGCGAGCGGCCGTCCGTCGGTGCGTGACAACTGCCAGTCCGACGGAATTTCGTCCCATCGGCGACGGCCGGCCGCCCCGCTGCTGGCCGCGACGTGGTCGACGATAGGCGGAATCACTTCTGTCACAGTGAAATCGGCCGGTAGGACGAAATCAAGCCTGCCCGATTCGAACTGCACCCCGATACGGCATATGTCAGACGTGACTGTCCTCGCCATTTCATCCCCCCGGTCGTGAGCGGCCCCGACCCGCCCGCCACCGGCACGGTAACCGAGCGGGGCGCAGGCGGGTGAAGACCTTGTGGACAACGCCGGCACCTGTGGATAGCCGGTTGCGGCGCGGTCGCCGCCGCGGCAGCGTGTCCCGCATGCCGGACTGGCACTCGGGCCCGCGCATGGCCGCACCGGCCATTCCCGAAGGCGAGGTCGTCATTGAATCGCCGAACGAACCGCCGCGCGCGCTACCGGCGAGCCCCGTCGTGCGGATGCTGCCCGTCGTCATGGTCGTCGCGATGGCGGGCATGATGGTGCTGTTTGTCAGCTCGGGCGCTGCCGCGGCCCGCAATCCAAGTTCGCTTCTTTTTCCGGCGATGATGGTGGTGTCGTCGATCGGGATGATCGCGCACGGCCGCGGAGCGGGTGCCCGCGCGGCTGAACTCGACGAGGGCCGCAAGGATTACCTGAGGTATCTCGGACGGGTACGCGACGAGGCGTTCGAAAGTGCTCGCTGCCAACGGGTGTCACTACTCTGGCAGCATCCGGATCCGGCTGCGCTGTGGACGCTTGCCGGCACGCGCCGAATGTGGGAACGAGGCAGAGCCGACTCCGATTTCTGCCATGTCCGTGTCGGAACAGGCAGGCAGCGGTCCGCCGCACCGCCGACTGCACCGAACCTCGGGCCGGTCGATCAGCTCGAGCCGGTGAGTGCCATGGCGTTGCGTGAGTTGATTCGCGCGCATTCAGTGGTCGACGAGGTTCCGATCGCGTTGGCGCTGACGCGATTCGGCGCGGTCGCGGTCGATGGCGACGGCGCCCGAGATCTGATGCGTGCGATGGTGTGCCAGCTCGCGGTCCTGCACGGTCCTGCGCTTCTTGCGATTGTCGCCGTCGTGGACGACGCGGCCGCAGCGGAGTGGGACTGGTTGAAGTGGCTGCCGCATCGGGGTGATTCGGCGGCGCACACGGTGGTGGTCGTCGACGGAGGCGCCGTGTCCGGTGTCGCACCTTTTGCCGAGCGCGGCGACGTCACGATCCTCGAGCGGGGTCGTCGATGCCAGGGCGAGGGATCACGACCATGCCTGCGACTCGACGTCTGCGCCGACGAACTCGCCGTGCTTGGCGACGTGCGAGAGGTGGTCGCCCGGCCGGACGCGATGGCGGTTTCGGAAGCCGAGCTGTGTGCGCGTCGGCTCGCGCCGTACCGGTCGGCCGCGGACCGACTGCCGACGTCGGCGCCCGGTGCCGACTGGGCTCAGGCAACGGGCATCGGCGACCCGTGGGCGCTGCAACCGGAAACCATCTGGCGACAGCGCAAGCCGCACAACAGACTTCGGGTCGCGATAGGCGTCGCGGCGGACGGTTCGGCTGTCGAGCTCGACCTCAAAGAGGCTGCCGAGAATGGCATGGGTCCGCACGGTTTGTGCGTCGGCGCCACGGGTTCGGGTAAGTCCGAATTCCTGCGCACACTGGCACTGGGGCTGATCGCCACACATGATCCCGAGGCCCTGAACCTGGTCCTCATCGACTTCAAGGGCGGCGCAACCTTTCTGGGACTGGAACGTGCCCGGCACGTGTCGGCGGTGATCACCAACCTCTCCGACGAGGCCCATCTGGTCGCACGGATGAAGGACGCACTCGCCGGTGAGATGAATCGGCGTCAGGAATTGCTTCGAACGGCAGGCAGGTTCGCGAGCGTGACCGACTACGAGTGGGCGCGCGAGGCGGGAGCGCCACTTCGGCCGCTGCCCACGCTGCTGGTGATCGTCGACGAGTTCTCCGAACTGCTCACCCAGCACCCCGACTTCGCCGAGATGTTCGTCGCGATCGGTCGGCTGGGCAGGTCGTTGCGAGTACACCTGCTTCTGGCGACCCAACGGCTCGACGAGGGCAGGCTGCGCGGGCTGGAATCCCACTTGTCGTACCGTGTGTGCCTGAAAACCTTCTCGGCCAACGAATCCCGCGCGGTGATCGGCCGCCCAGACGCCTTCCAGCTGCCCGCCACCCCTGGTGCGGCGTTCTTGAAAGTTGGATCCGACGAGCCCGTCGCGTTCCAGACCGCGTACGTCTCGGGTCCGTGTGTCGTGCCAGCGACGCCGACGCGGCCGCCCACCACGCCCACGGTGCGACTGTTCACCGCCACGCCCATCGCGACCCCTGCGGCGCCCGAACGGGCTCACAAGCACGCGGCCGGCACCGTGCTGGACACTGTGCTCGACCGGCTGGCGGGACACGGCACACCGGCGCATCAAGTGTGGTTACCACCGCTGACCGCGTCACCGACCCTCGACGAATTACTTCGCACAGGCCACGGAGTGCTCGAGGTGCCGATCGGTTTCGTCGACGTGCCGTTCGACCAACGGCGGGATCCGCTCGTCGTCGAATTGGCAGGAGCGGCAGGCAACGTCGCGATCGTGGGAGCCCCGCAGTCGGGTAAGTCGACCGCCGTGCGGACGCTGGTGACTGCAATAGCCGCCACTCATGCGCCCGACCTGGTGCAAATGTACTGCCTCGACTTCGGCGGCGGCGCGTTGTCTGCTCTTGGGGCGCTCCCGCACGTCGGTGCGGTGGCGGGACGGGCCGATCCGGACCTCGTGCGCAGGACCGTCGCGGAGCTGAGCGCGCTGCTGCGCGCACGCGAGGCGGCGTTTCGCAAACTCGGCATCGATTCGATGGCCGACTACCGCCGTCGTCGAGCAGCCGGCGATCCGAGCACTGCGGATGACCCGTTCGGTGACGCGTTCCTGATTGTTGACGGATGGGCAAGCCTGCGCGACGATTTCGACGCTCTCGAGCTGCCGATCACGGCGCTGGCTACCCGCGGCTTGTCGTACGGGGTGCACGTTGTGCTGACCGCATCGCGCTGGGCGGAGATTCGGCCGGGGCTGAAGGATCAGGTCGGCACCCGCATTGAGTTGCGGCTCGGCGACGCCGGCGATTCGGAGCTGAATCGCAGGGCAGCCCAGCATGTTCCATACGGCCGCCCGGGTCATGGCATCACCCGAGACGGCATGCACATGCTCATCGGGCTGCCGCGGCTTGACGGGAAGCATGAGGCCACAGGCCTTTCCGCGGCGATCGGCGATGCGGCAGCGATGATCCGCGCTCAGTTCGGTGACTGTGCGGCGCCAAGCGTGCGCCTTCTACCAGACCGCGTCGACCACACTGCGCTCATCGGGGGACAACCGCCGACGCAGATGATCATCGGTGTCGATGAAGACGAACTCGCCGCTGTCACAGTCGATTTCGCCGAAAATCAGCACATTCTCATCCTGGGCGACGTCGAGTGTGGCAAGACGGCGGCGCTTCGGCTGGTCTGCGCAGAATTGGTCCGCACCCGCAGCCCCGAGCAGGCGCAGCTGATGGTCGTGGACTACCGGCGCTCGCTTCTGGGCGTGGTCGAGTCCGACCACCTCGCCGGCTACGCCATCTCCGGTGCTGTTCTCACTGCGCAGCTACCGGCGTTCGTGGACCGCCTGCGGGCCCGGATACCCGGCCCGGATGTCGACCAGCGGCAACTGCGAACGCGGTCATGGTGGTCGGGTCCTAACGTGTATCTGATCGTCGACGACTACGACCTCGTCAGCACCGACACCGGCAACCCGCTGGCGCCTTTCATCGAATTGCTGCCGCACGCAAAAGATCTCGGCTTACACGTGGTGGTAGCGCGACGCGCCGGAGGCGCACGCCGCGCCTTGTTCGAGCCGTTGCTCGCGCGGCTGCGCGAACTCGGCTGCCTCGGGGTGATGATGAGTGGGAGCCCGGACGAAGGAGTGCTGCTCGGCGCGGCGCGTGCCGGCCCGTTGCCGCCGGGACGCGCGCGCCTGATCACCCGCGCCGGCGAGCGTGTCGTCCAACTGGGCTGGATCCCGCCGTGCATGTGAGCGCTGTCGTCGTCGGCCCATGCGGCGTGCGCGCATCGGGTGTCTTGGCGACGGAACAGGCCGGCCTGGCCGCCGCGGCGCTGGACGCCATCGACGACGAGTTGGCCTTGGTCGACGAGCGGCCGGTAGCCGTCGGCGGCCTCTGGCGCGAGGTCTTCGCGGCGTTGCTTGACGGCGGAAAAGCGGTGCTGGTCTGCCCATCGTGGTGGTCGGATCGGCGGATCGCCACCGTGTCGGACGCTGCGCACGCCGTGGTCGCGGACGTCGAGGTGGCGCGGCGGTCGGCGATGCTCGTGTCGGCGGTCGCGCGGCAGTCGGCTGTCGTCGTCGAGATCGCCGGCGACTTCGTCGCGCTGAGCCGGCCGCCCGCCGACCGGCCGGTCAAGATCGTGTCGAGGGATGCGAGGCCGGCGGACGTCGCCGACGAGGTGGTGCGGTGGGTCGCGTCGGCGGCGGTGGTCGACCGCGCCGCGGGCGTCGGCGGAGCGGTGGAGCTCGGCGCGATGATCGCCGACCGGCTACGGGCGTCCGGGACACCGGTGACTGTCGTCGACGACGAGCGGCTGCTGCGCGCGGCACAGAAATTCGCCGCCGACGACCCGACGGTGCCCTGCGAGGCGATCAGGCCACGCCGGCCCAGAGTCTGGCCGTGGGTGGGCGCTGCCGCAGCGGCGGGGGTGACCATCACCGGGATCGCACTGGCCAGTGGCCCGTCGCCGACACCGCCGACGACCCTGCTGGTCGAGGGCAGAGTGGTGGTGGAAGTGCCGGTGACGTGGACTGCGCGGCGCATCACCGGCGGACCAGGCTCGGCACGGCTGCAGGTGGCGTCGCCGAAGGATCCGCACGCCGCCGTGCACGTCACCCAGTCGCTCGTGCCGAGCGGCGAAACGCTGCAACGAACGGCCGACACACTGCGTCGGGCGATGCGCGACGAGCCGCCCGGCGTCTTCGTCGACTTCAACCCCGCCGACCGCCGAGGTGATCGGGAGGCGGTGACGTATCGGGAGATCCGCGACGGCCACGACATCGGATGGACGGTGCTGCTCGATGGGCAGGTCCGGATCAGCGTCGGCTGCCAGAGCGCGCGCGGTGCCGAAGAGTCCGTCCGCGCGGTGTGCGAGGTCGCCGTCGCGTCGGCCCGCGCTGTCGCCGAATCTGTGGGAACCGTTGCGCCGCAGCGTCAGTCCAACAACACATAACCCGATGTGAAAGGACCGACATGACCTCACCCGGAGCGGGCAGCCTCACCACCGACTTCGACCTGATGCGCGATGTCGCCGGCAAGATCGACGCCCGCAACGACGAGATCAGGACGATGCTGCAAGGCTTCATCGGCCGGATGACGAGTGTGCCGCCATCCGTGTGGGGCGGTAACGCCGCCACTGCTTTCAAAGGTGTGGTCGACCGCTGGAACAGCGAATCGACGAAGTTGCAGCAGGCACTGCAGGGGATTGCAGAGACCATCCGCGCCAACGAGCAGTCGCTGCGTGAAGCCGCCGACACGCATTCGGCCCAGATCGGCGCCGTCGCCGGAAACCTCTGAGTGGAGGCCTAACGCATGGATACGTCCCTGTCTTACAACTTCGCCGAAATCGAGTTCTCGGTACGCCA